>VBKE01000347.1 GCA_005879605.1 Deltaproteobacteria bacterium | reverse complement strand
CCAGGGGGCATTGCACCGGGTATGCTGTATTACAGCGTTGGTCTTAGCTTCGCTGTTAGCGCGCTGATAGGAGGTCTAAGGCCATATTGGTTCACCGACACAGCTCGCGGCAGAAAGCCCGGCGAAAAGATTCATCCACCATTCTTTGGTAGGGGTTAAGGGAATAGACTTTCGATTTCATGCAATCATAACGGCAGTTACTTTCGCCCGCTGCACCGAGGAAAAGCAGCGATGGGGCTGATAATGGGAAACAAAGACGCACTTCGATCCCGGGCTGAGAGAAAAGCTTATGAAGAAGAAACGAAAAAGTGAGATGGACGACGAGCTACGTCCCGAATATGACTTGCACGAGCTGCTCAAGGGTGGGGTCAGAGGGAAGTACGCAGAACGGTATCGGGCTGGGACCAACCTAGTCCTATTGGCACCGGATGTGGCCAAGGCTTTTGCAAATGACGCAAAAGCGGTCAACGAAGCCTTGCGGTTGGTGATCCAGCTGACGAAGGTGCCAGTCGGCAAAACGCAGCACCGCGTAAAATCGTAGTCCAAGTTCCACAAGTTCTGGTTCGAGTTTGCGAGAACGTATTCGTACCCTGCGGCGATGCGAGTCGAGAACATCGTCCCGCGCGACCGCTGCGCGGTGCAGTGGCATCCGTTCCGGCTTGGGCAAGGGCTAACCTCGAGTTGCAAGTGATAAAGCAATGAAAAGTGCCTACGGACTTAAGATTCCCGAACCCGATTTTGAGCTAACCTGCGTCGGGCCAGGAACACCATGCGGCGAGCTGATGCGCCGTTACTGGCAGCCGGTCTGTCTTTCCGCCGATCTCCAGGAGCTGCCCAAGCGGGTACGCATTCTCGGCGAAGATCTGATCGTCTTTCGTGATGGACAGGGTAGGGCGGGTCTTTTGTTTTTTCGCTGCAGCCATCCGGCACGTCCCTGGAGTACGGACGCGTCGAAGAGCGAGGAATTCGCTGTTGTTATCACGGTTGGCTATACGACGTTGAAGGCAACGTTCTCGAAATGCCGCTGGAGCCCGCTGCCAATCCGTTCCTTAAACAGATCCAACATCCCTGTTATCCGGTGCGCGAGTTCGGCGGTCTGGTCTTTGCGTACATGGGGCCTCTGGACAAGCTGCCGGAGTTTCCTATCTACGACGTGTGGAAAAGGGAAGGTGGCGAGCTCAAGGCGCGAATGGGACCGCGGGTGGGCGGTCCGGTGAATTGTAATTGGCTGCAGGCCGAGGAAAATTTGATGGACGCGCTTCACACTTTCTGGCTCCATACGCTTCATAGCGGCGCGCAGTTTCCTTCCCAAACCTACGGCATGAATCCCGATGAATTAAAATACGAAGAGACGGAAATGGGGATGCGCTTTGTGCTGACGCGGAAACTGCCCAATGGCAGATGGTGGGACTTGATCTGGGAAATGATCATGCCTTTAAACGTCCATCTGGTTTACACCGAAGAGCCCAAGACGGACCAAGTCCGTGCCGTCACCTATTGCGTTCCGGTGGACGATACGCATCAGCTCGGCGCGAGCATTCGCTGGATCCCGGCCGGTCAGGGCGAGGCAGTTACGGGGCGCGAGCAACTTGCTCCCGCGGGCCGCAACGACACGAGCTACGAATACATACAGCGCCATCCGGACGACAAAGAAGCGGTGGAGGGACAAGGGCCGATCGCGCTCCACGGCCTCGAGCACCTCGTGACCTCGGATAAAGGCGTCATCATGTTTCGGCGTATTTTACGGACGGCGATCCAGGCGGTTAAAAAGGGGATCATCCGCGATGCCGTGAAGGCAAAGCTAATTCCAACGACTGCCGGGAGTGTCGTCAGAGATTGATCAATCGTATTGTTAAAAGCCCGCGGCTCTTCCTATCATTTTCAAACCATTGTTGCTACTTCACTGAAAATTATACATCCGCGCGCAATTGTCCCATAGATATTTCCGTTTGGTCTGGTCGGCGAAGGGGAGCCTGAGGAACGAATCGATCGCGTGCGGATACTTGACATCGAGATGCGGGTAGTCGGTGGAGAAGACCATGTTGTCTTCGAGACCGTATTCGGGAATGTGTTTGGCGGTGATTTCGTCGCATTCCACGGCGCCGAAGCATTGGCGTTGAAAATATTCCAGCGGCGTCAACGTGAGATAGGGATATTCCGCTTTACCCGTGGTCGCGGCATATTCTCCCATGCGCCAGAGTAGCCAGGGAACCCAGGAGCAGTTTCCTTCCAAGAAGGCGGCCTTCAGCTTGGGAAAGCGTTCCATCACGCCGCCGAAGATCATGTCCGCGCAGGCGAGCATGTTCGCGAAGGGGAAGCCGAGGGTATTGAACATCGAGAAAGTGGAACAGAATTGAAACATGGCGGGCTGGGGCAGGTAAACTCGGCCCGCTTCGTGAAATCCTACCGGCAAATTGAATTTCTGGCACTCTTCCCATAGCGGATCGTAGTAGGGATCGCTCCACTTCCGGCCGTTAACGTGATTGGGACGGAGAAAAATTCCCCGAAAGCCATATTCCCTAACCGTGCGTTGAATCTCTTCGACGGCGGCGCTGACGTCGTGGGGAGCAACCATGGCAACGCCGTACATGCGCTCCGGCGCAGTCCGGGCGAAGTCATACAGCCAATCGTTGTAGGCGCGGGCGACGGCCGCGGCGAAGTCCGGATCGAGGCCATCGATGCCCAAGACACATAGACCGCGCGTGGGAAAGAGGACGGCGACGTCGAGCCCTTCCTTATCCATCGCCATCACTTGGGAGACTCCGTCGAAATCGCGCTGGCCGGCGTCGCCGTATTTCTCTTGAAAAAAATCGTTGCGATATTTAGCCAAAGCCGGGTTCTCCGGGTTTCGGGGAATCGGCAAGATTTTGCCCTCGACCTGAATTCCCAGATCCCGAAAGGAACGGTTCAGCCCGACGGGCGCGCGGTCAGCGTATTTGGAATCGATGTAACGCTGCCAAAGGTCCGCAGGTTCGAAAACGTGCATATCAGAGTCCATGGTCTTGAATCCGTTCTTCGCCATCGTTCGCTCCTTACACTCACGTCTTAATCTGTTCGGTCAATTCTCCGCAGCTTCCTGCGTAACGGCGATTCCAAGTCACTTCAAGGTCGGTCATTCCCGCATGCTTTTAGCGGTGGTTCGACTAAGCTCACCACAGGCGAAACTAGGACTGGACCCCCGATAAAAACATTCGAGGGTGACAACTTTTGGGAAATTATCACAAAATTATTGCGACACCCAATTGCTTGCGGCGGGTTCATCACTTCTACTTCGCCTGCGAAAGAAACTGAAGGTTCTCTTTAATCTTGGGTGAGACGACAATACTCCATTGACGATCTTTTCGATCTCTTCGCCCGAAACATAGCTGATCTCTAGTGTCGTAGCCGCCTCCCGCCGCCTGGCCGACAATGAAACGGATGGTCTTATCTTTATAAAAATCTTGAGCGACACCCGGTTGAAAGATGGACGAGAAGCCTTCTCGCTTCAGCTCGCGGTCTCCAGCTTTTTCGTATGTTCCTTCCAATCCGTAGAAGCGTGAATGAGTTCAGAAACAACCACCAAATGCGGGAAGTGGTTCAATTTCGAATCTCGAATTACGTGCGGCGGCTCGCGCCCCTCATTCACAGCCTGGATCGCATTCAAAAGGAGCTTGCGCGCCGCGACGATGGCTTTGTCCGAAGAAACGAGATGTTCGTTGGTCCTGTCTTCCACCGATCCTTGGCTCTCTGTAGCAAAGGCATCGTGAGCTTGAAAATTAAAACCCATGCCGGTAAAGGTCTTCGTCTTCATGGAGTCGCGGTCTTGTTGATATCGGTTGGCCGCGTTGCGCGTCATTCGGTAATCCGCCGTCAGCTCGGAACGGCTTTTATTTCGTAGCTCAGAGTCGAGCGGCTTCGTCCTGCTGAACATGAATATATATTTCCAATGGTGCGTATCATCGATGGGCACGTGCCAGTGGACGGCGTAACCGTCACCCACTGTCGAGCCGCCAAAGGCGGAAAGGTTTGGCAGGACGAAGTTGGTGACCCGCAAATAGAGTTTATCCGGTCCGGCGTTTCGTAGGGTGTAAATTCTCACTCCAAAATCTTGGACCTCCACCTCGATGGTCGGAGCGATGTCGTTTCCCAGCAGAGTGTTGTCCGTAGCATTGCCCCCTGGAACGGTCCGTAGTCGCGCGACCTCGGCTTCACTTAGAAAATGATGCAAGAAAGAAAGATGGACCGGGTCAATGTTTCCCTCGTTGCTCTGCAGGTAGTTGCAATTATGGAAAATCTTTACAACCGTTCTGTATTCCGCCGGCGCGGCGAGGAATTCGTAATTGGGCAGCAAAGGCGGCTCTCCAGGACCCATGTACGTGACAATGACTCCACCCGCCTCTTGGCAAGGATAAGCGAGATGGCGGATTTCATGCCGATTAGCTCCTCCACCCGGTTCACCGGGTTGTTCGAGAACCTTGCCGCAAACGTCGTAGAGCCAACCATGGTAAACACATCTGAGCCCGCCATCTTCGACTCGCCCGTAACTGAGATCCGTTCCCCGGTGTGAACAATGAAGCCCCAGCAATCCGGGACGCCCCTGATCATCGCGGAACAGAACTAAATCTTCGCCGAAGATTCTCACTTTGAGTGGCGCGCCATAGGGCAGTTCTTCGGAGAGCGCGACGGGCTGCCAATAGCGCCGCATCAGCTCGCCACACGGGGTGAGCGGGCCCGTCTGGGTCAAAAGATTATTTTCTTGTTCGGTAATCATAATTCGAGACCTCGCGAAGCGCCGGCACGTTTGGCTCCCGCAGTCCACGCCGCTTCCGAACTATAATAGTAAGCCGTAACACATGAATGGCTACTGGTAATCCATTCGCACTTCGACGCGCTCCCTTCGACCAGGGCTCGGACAAAAGGAAATACCGTTCGTGGTGAGCCTGTTGAACCAGAACGGCGCTAGTCATTTTAATGTTGCAGTTCACCAGAACTGAACTCACCGGATTCGAACCGGCTTCTTAATACTATTTAAGAATACCCTCAGCAAGCGTGTACTTCTACTTCAGACGCATCCGTTCGATGAGGCGGTCGATAAATCCTTCGTCGTCCAGCTGTTTGACCCAGTGATAATCCCATAGCGAGAGCGGATTCAGCCCCTTGGCGCCGGGATACTCCAGTGTCGCAATCTCATAGGTGTTAGCGATCGCTCGAAGAGTCGGGTAGGGTCTGGTATTTATGCCGTTCACAACGGAGTCGAAGCGCCGCTTCAATTCGGCATCGTCGTGAAGATTCATTCGAGTCTTCAATTCTCCCGAGAGATCGCCGAGCGCCTCGCCCGGTCGCATCGTCAGCCAAGCAAGCGCATGCAGAACAGCTTTCACATACTCTCGAAGAGTTCCTGGCTGCTTGTTCGCGAACTCCGATAGGCAGGCTTGAGCGAAATGGCCGACGATGGGAATCTCGGGAACCGGAAGCACTTTCAACCCGGCAGCCAAGGCCTGCGGCAAATAAAGCGGCGACATGAACGTCGCGATGTATTCGCCACTCAAAACTTTTCTCCATTGTCCCCAGCGACCCACCTCGTCGTCACTGACGATGAGCGTGATCACATCTTTTTCCAGCCCCATCATCCTTAGCCACAAAGTCACAGCATGCGGCTGACCGGAAGACCGCACGGCCATGGCCTTACCTTTGAAGTCCTCCACGCCACGGACATGCTGGGGCACAACGAGATGCAAGCCGCCGCCCCTGCTGGGCGCGCAGAACATTGTGATCTTCGTACCTCTTGCCGCCGCTTCGTAGAGATATTCCAAATGTTCGATGATCACGTCACAGGATCCGTTGAAGAGAGCAGCTTCAAAGGCTTCGGTCTTTTTGATTTGAACCACACGTACGTCGAGATGGTAGTACCGCTCCGCCATTTCGCGGATGGCAAAGATGACCGGCGTCCGGTCGTTATCGCGGTAGGCGAGAGTGATAGTCTGCATGAATACTCTCAATTATGATTCACTCTTTGCGGCGCCTCTAGCTTGGCCTTCGGAGAAAGTCTAATCGCAAAGTTCTTGTCTGGACGCACTTTCATTACTGTACCTTTCGAAACTTCGACCGTCCCTGTCTCTGCTCCGTGCGGTTTCCTAACATATCGTCCTCGAGTGCAATAGACGCGGACGGTGCCCGCTGTCCTTGCCTTGCTGTGATAGGCCGCAACGGCCGCAGCTTGGCGAAGCGTCTCGCGGCCAGGTCGCTCACCCGGCTTGCTCCGAAGAATAACATGACTCCCGGGAGCTCCATCCGCATGAAACCACCAATCGTCGCGTTCCACCAAGGTCGTGCTAAGATAGTCGTTGTCGACGTCCGTCGCGCCGACTAGCAAAGTCCACTCGCCAGGAAGTTCGTAAACGACTATACGTGGCTTGGAATCCGTCAACGCTACCCGCCTCGCTTCGGCCTGGCGATTACTTTCCGTAAAGCCGTTTGAAGAATCCCTCATCTTCCAAGCTTTTCAACAATGACAAATCGAGAAATTCAGCAGCCTTTTTGCCCTTGAGATAAGGATAAGTGTAACTCAGGTCCTCGATATCGTTCTGGAGCGCTTCTTCTCTCGGATAAGGTCTCATAGGGATCGTTCCCAGCAAATAATTCTTGTGTATCGACTCCAGCAGCTTCGGATCCTCAATCTTCAAGTACTTGCGGTAAATGCGCATCGTTTGATCCTTGTGCGCCCGCCCGTACGCTGTCCCCTCGGTCATCGCCATGATGAACGCCTTGAGTTGTCTGGGGCGCTCTTTTAAAAGCTGGCGGCTTGTCGCGATATCGCTGCCGGTTGTGTAGACTCCTTTCTCGTAAAGGTCGGCAAGCACTGACAGCTTCGCACCCCTTGCCCCCAGTTGAAGAAGATTGTCATCGGTTGCCAACGTCGCATCGATCTTTCCTTGCAGCATCATCACGAGCCTTCGGTCCGATTCGCTAATGCCCGTGGGAATGAGCTGCACGTCTTTCCCGGGCGTCAAGCCCAATTTGGGTAGAAGGCGTTTGAGGGCGTAATCGGTTCCAGCGCCGATTCGGCTCGATCCGATAATCTTCCCTTTCAGACCTTGGATCGTCGTGATTGATGGATTTGCGACCAGTTTGTAAGCGATGTGACCCAGACTGGCGATGATCACCAGAGGCGCTCCACGCGCCGCGGCGCCGACCGCAGACGATCCCGAGGCGGCGATGATATCGACGCTCCCGCCGAGCAGAGCGTTGACCGAGGTCACCCCCGAGGCGATGTAGATAAGGTTCACGTCGAGCCCGTATTTTTCGAACAAACCCAGATCCTGGGCGATCCAAAGCGGCCCCCGAGTGCCCGAAACGGAAGCATAGGAAATCGTAAAAGGATCGAGCTTCTTTTCCTGCGCGTCTGCTGGATAAGAGCCAAGCAACACAATTGCACAGAGAAATAGTAAGAGCGCTTGCCGGTTCATTTGTTTTTTGTCTTCCCGTTCCTGTCGAGGGTTTTGTTCCATGCACGATGCCCGTAGGGGCAACCCCCTGTGGTTGCCCAATTTGTGGTAACCCGATGTGAGGGCATCCTTATATCAGGATATCAGGGCAGGCACAGGGGCCTGCCCCTACCAGGACATTGTCATCGTCAATATAAATTTGGCATGACCACGGGCGTCCCTATACGTCAGTAATGCTCGCCCTCTTTGAGCGCGCGGATGCCGGCGCGGATCTGAGCTTTCGATTTTACTTTGTGCTTGTACAAAAGAAACGGCCAGGCGCGGTAAGGATTTTCCAGCCGCGCATTGACACGGGCTCGGCCGGAGTCCGTCATCGGTTTGACGGTCGTTACGCTCATCATAAGGAGCTGATCCTGACACGCCCGTTCGAGTTGGATCGCCGAGATGCAAGTCCCCTCGATTCCCGGGCCGGCGACCACCACGCCATGCCCACGGAGAAAAATCGCATAGTGCGCGCCCAAGGCGTCCACCACGTGCTGTGCGAGAGTAAAATCGTCGATGCCGCGGCTCTCGGGAAAGATCGGGACGCCGTCGGCGAAAAGGCGGGCCTCCCTATTGAAAGGAATGAGACCGCTGTCGAGCAAACCGACGAGGATCGAATAGCGCGCATGGCAGTGTAGAACGCTGCCTACTTCAGGCCGACTGCGGTAAACCGCGGCATGGATCGGAGTCTCTGACGGTATCGGCCCTTTTCCGGCGATCCGCTTGCCATCGAAAGTCACCGTACAGATATCTTTGGGATCAGCCAATACTCCCGCGAACCTCGGATTGATGAAAAAAGTTTCGGTCCCCGGAATTCGCGCGCTAAGGTGTCCGGATCCGGAAAGCACACCTTCGCCGGTAATAACTTGAATGCCTTCCACGAGGCGTCGCTTAAGATTATTAACGTCTGTCTTGTGTTTCATGAAGCTGCTCTTGCGAGAATTCCACTTTGACTGGCGAATTCTGCATATTGCCGCATCACCATATCGATCACCGCGAAGTTTGTTTGCGCCCTCACTCTAAGTCTCTCCCAGTAGAGACCGTGTCGCAATAGCGAGAACCCCATGTATGTCATTCTGAACGAAGTGAAGAATCTCATCGAATCAGCGAATTACAAAAACGAGATTCTGCGGCTGGCGCTTCAGAATGACATTGCGACACAGTTTCCTAGGAGAGGGGAGCGGCTTTACCCATCCGCCATCTACGCTGCGCGTGTTGTACTCGTTTGTTATCTATGCGCGCGGCCTTTAGAACTACGCGCTAACTAACACAGGGGTATGATCAGGTCAATGTTACCCGCCCCGCTAAAACTTTCGTTGACAGCCTGGAACCGTTACTATACGAAATTGCTATGTCTCATCACGTTTGGATTCGACTCAACCTGCGTGAACCGGAATTCATTTCTTTGCGCGAAAGCGTGACTGGCTGCGAGCTTTGGCAGGGAAGGGATGCGGAGATGAGTGAACAACGGCTCGAGCGGATCGACGGCGTTTTTACCGAAGAGCCGCTCCCCGACGATTTGACGGCGAAGATGCCGAATCTCAAGTGGCTTCACGTGACGCGCGGCGGCGCGAATATTTATCTGACTCCCACAGTAAAGGCTCGCCCCATTCAAGTCACTGGTTCGAAGGGCATTCATGGAACTGCGTTTTCTGAATTCGCCCTCGCCTGTATTCTTGCGGTGGCGAAGAAGTTACCGGAATGCCTGGAAGCGCAAAAGCAGAGGAAATGGCAAAAGCTCGCGCCGATGGAAATAGAAGGAAAAACCTTGGGCATCGTGGGACTCGGCATCGTCGGCTCCGAGTTGGCACGAAAAGCCAAAGCGTTCGGTATGAGAGTGATTGCAACCAAGCGAGTGGCGACGACTAAACCTGGATATGTAGACGATCTCGGCACGCCCGAGTTTCTTCCTGCTTTGCTGCGACAGTCCGATTTCGTCGTGCTCTCTTTGGCTGCCATTCCATCGACCAACAACATCATTGGCGAGAACGATCTCCGCGCGATGAAGAAAAGCGCTTACCTCATCAATCTCACCGGCGGCAGAGCGATCGACGAACAGCTCCTGGTTCGAGCATTGAAGGAAAAGTGGATCGCCGGGGCGGCTCTGGACGCCTTTGCGCGCCAGCCGCTGCCTGAGGATTCAGAGTTGTGGCGCCTGCCCAACGTGATCATCAGTCCGCGCATCGGCGGATTGACGGCGCAGAAATGGTCCCTGCTCTTACCCATCTTCGTTGATAATTTGAAACGGTTCATCGTCGGCGAACCGCTGCACAACGTGGTGGACAAAGAGTTGGGCTACTGAGGAGAGAACGCCCTCAGCTGCTATAATTCCTTGAACGATTTGAACGGTTTAATAGTCGTAGGAAGCCTAAGATCGCGTTCCAGAAATTCGCAAGAAAGTTCAGTCGTCATTCCGGGCAACCCCGGATCACAGTCCGGGGTGGCGCGACCCGGAATCCAGGGATTTCAAAGACTCTGGATGCCCTACCGGTTTTTCACCGGCATGACTGGTAAGGGTGCTCAGAATTCTTCAACGAACTTCGGATACAGGGCACCAGGGTCAGGTTGAAAGCTCAAATTGTCTTGTCGCCCCGATTGTTCTGTAGTAGATTCGGTCACAAATAAAAAGGGAGGAAAACACTATGGCATCGATTCTATATCTCGGAACGGATGAAGGCGTCGTGACGCTCAAAAGTGAAGATGGCCGCTCCTGGAAACTAGAGAATCACTCGCTCAAAGATTGGGAAGTCCCGGAAGTTGCGGTCGCACCATCGGCGCCCAACAAGGTGTTTGCCGGCACCCGTGGCGATGGCGTCTGGCTGAGCGAAGATTTCGGCGCCACGTGGAAAAAACCGTGCTACGGCAAGCGTGGTCCGGGCAAAGTTCGCTGCCTCACCATTGATCCCCGCGATCCCGATACCCTCTACGCGGGCACCGAACCCATCGATGTCTTTATCAGCCGGGACTCCGCCAAAAGTTGGGAGCGGCTCGACTCGGTATGGAATATCCCCTGGGTCCGGACGGTCGACTACCCGGTCGCAGTTGTCGAACCCCATGTGCGCGATATCACCGTCGACCCTAAAGATCCGAAAACGATGTACGTCGCTTTGCAGGTGGGTTACATGCTTAAGACCGTCGATGGCGGAGCCAATTGGGAACTGCTGAACCGTGGCCTCGACGCCGATGTTCATACCATCGTGCTTCATCCCGAAAACGCGAACAAGATCTTTATCGCTACCGGTGGTCATGACGCGAGGAAAGGGGTGGCGAAAGGCCGCGCCCTCTATTCGAGCGATGACGGAGGCAAGACCTGGCAACCGATGGCCGCGGAATTTCGCGAGGAATACTCCATCCCTCTCGCGATCCACCCAAAAAAATTTAATGTCCTTTATTCCGCCGTGGCCAACGGCCAGCCCGGACAGTGGCGAAGCCGTCCTTCCGGCGCGGAAGCCTTCGTGATCCAATCGACGGACGGCGGCAATACCTGGAAGAAACTGGAAGGCGAGATCTCCAAAGCCAACAAAAGCTTCGTCGAAGCTATCGCCTTCGACCCGGCCAATCCGGATCGCATGTACGCGGCGCAGCAAAGCGGTGACATTTTCGGCAGCGAAGACAGCGGCGGCAGTTGGTTCAAGCTGAACGTAAAAGCGCCGCATGTCTCCGACATGAAGGCAGCCCACGCCTAACGAGGACGACGATGGCAAATTTGATCGGCTGCCTGGCCATGTCGCATGCGCCGCAGCTCATGCTGAACCCTGATCACTGGGGTTTACTCAACACCCGCGAGAAGGAACGGCTACCGGAAAAACCGGAGCTGGAGCGCGAAACCGCAGAAGTGAAATGGGCCAAATGGAACGGCTGCATGGAAGCTATCGCGAAGCTGCGCCAAAAGCTCGAGGCTTTCGATCCTGATGTGTTGATCGTCGTCGGGGACGATCAACACGAGAATTTGATCGACGACAACATGCCGCCGTTCTCGATCTATATGGGGGAGGAAGTCGAAGCCAGCTCGAGCTTAAGATACTTAAATCAACCCAAATCCGAAAATCGCACGAGGTATCGCGTCGACGCGAAGCTGGCCGAAGCCCTCACCCTCGGCCTGATGGACGAGGGCTTCGACCCGGCATATTCGAAACGCACGCGCTACGAGGGCGGGCTCGGCCATGCCTTCGCGCGCGTCCTCAAGTTTCTCATGCCGGAGCCCACCCGGCGCATCGTTCCCGTGATGGTCAACACCTATTATCCGCCGGCGCCGTTGGCCCGTCGATGCGTCAAGTTCGGCGCCGCCTTGGCTTCGCTCGTGCGTCGCTTTCCGAGCGATGATCGCGTTGTCGTGATTGGCTCCGGCGGGCTTAGCCATACCAAAATCGACGAGGAACTGGACCAGAGATTTATCCAAGCACTGCAGCAAAACAACTTGGCTTACATGAGCACGATGCCGGCCTCGGTCTTGATCGAAGGAACTTCTGAGATCCGCAACTGGATCGTCACCGCCGGCGCGGCGAATCGCAGCGGGACATTACTTGACTATTTTCCGCTCTATCGCACCCGCACCGGCGTCGGCTGCGCCATGGGCTTCGCCTACTGGGATGTGAATTAGGCAATGGGCAACTTGTCCTTGTAGATGTTGTCCCCTCGTTCTTACCCTCGCACTATGGGAGGGAAGGGTGAGGGCCCACCGCCACCGCAATTCTCGCCTACGAATGACTAACGACTCCATCGAAACCCACTCCGAAGACGTGGGGCGGTTCGCCGCGTTTCGTTACCGCGATTTTCGTCTCTTCTGGACGAGCCTTTTTATTTCCAACATCGGCACCTGGATGCAGATGACCGCGACGAACTGGCTCCTTTATCAGCTGACCAACTCACCGGTGCAGCTCGGACTCAACGGTGTCTTCCGCGCCATTCCCTCTATTGGTGTAGGTCTATTCAGCGGAACTTTGGCTGATCGCTACGACCGCCGCTGGCTTCTTCTCTGGACACAGGTGGTCTCGGGTCTGCTGGCGCTAGGTCTCGGCCTGCTGGATCAATCCGGCAATATTCAGGCGTGGCACATCTTTTTCTTCACTTTCGTAAGCGCCATCGTCGGTTCCTTTGACGGTCCGGCACGGCAAGCGCTTTTTCCTTCCTTGGTTCCTCGTTCCGTCTTGCCGAATGCAGTCGCGCTCAACTCGCTTCTGTGGAAAGGAGCAGCGCTGCTGGGTCCAATGCTGGGAGGCATCGCTATCAGCCTCATGGGAACCAGCGGCGCTTTCTACGTCAACGCCGCGAGTTTTCTTGTCGTCGTCATGGCACTGATACTCATGCGCGCTTCCTCGGCGGCACCCGAGAAAAGTCGTCAATTCCTGAGGGAGACGACGGAAGGATTCTCTTATATCGTCTCTCAGCCCGTCATCCTCGGTGTCATGATCATGGAGGCGGTGTCCTCGGTGTTTGGTTTGGATAACGCCATGCTCACCATCTTCGCCAGCGACGTCTTTCGCGTTGGAGCAAACGGGTTCGGGTTCCTCCAGTCATCCCGTGGTCTTGGCGCCGTGATCGGCTCCAGCTTTTTCATTGGCATGGGCCAGCGTCCTGCTCAAGGCAAGATTCTGTTCGTCTCGGCGATTCTTTACGGCTTAGGATTTGCCCTTTTTGGCCTCTCGCCATCATTCCCGCTCGCACTATTACTTCTCACGTTCGTGGGCGCGACGGACACCATTTGGGCCGCTGCTCGCGGCACGATTCTTCAGTTGCTTACTCCGGAAAGATTTCGCGGCCGAGTGATGGGAGTTTTTCAATTGAGCAACCGCGGTCTCCATCCGCTGGGGCAAACCGAAACCGGTTTGATCGTTCCGCTGATCGGGCCGCGCGGAGCAACTTTCTTTGGAGGGGTGCTCGTTTCAGTGGTTACGTTACTGACGGTGTGGCAAGTGCCGGGAATTCTAAAATTCCGCTGGGACGAAACAGAGGACGTTGTTCGCGAAAAAGAAATCGCCGAGGGCGAGAGAGCG
>VBKE01000346.1 GCA_005879605.1 Deltaproteobacteria bacterium | reverse complement strand
GATCCGGTGAAGCCCACGCGAGAGCAGTGCCTGGCGAGGTATGGCATCGCCGCCTGTCCCTACGTCGACAACGTTCCCCCCTTCTGGGCGCGCGAGGGTACTGTGCACACGCCGCTTGGGACGGACTTTCTGGGCCGGGACGTGCTCAGCCGGTTGATGTACGGCGCTCGGATTTCGCTGGTGGTGGCCCTCACCGGCACGCTCGTCGCTGGAGTCATCGGCACGTTACTGGGGGTCCTGGCGGGTTACCTGGGTAGATGGTGGGACCACATCATCATGCGTATCACCGACGCCTGGTTGACGATGCCCTCGCTGGTCTTTGCCATCTTGCTGTCCAGCGTGCGCGGGCCCGGGCTATGGAACATCGTCGTCATCTTGGCCCTGGTTTTCTGGAGCCGCTACGCGCGCGTGGCGCGGGGTGAGGTGCTGGCCATTCGTGAGCGGGACTTCGTGAAGCTCGCGGAGATCAACGGAGTGAGTAAGCTCAGGATCGTTTTCCGGCACATTGTGCCCAACGTCATCAACACCGCTCAGCTTCCTGGGTGTGGGAGTCCCTCCACCAGAGCCGTCCTGGGGGCTCATGATGGCCCAGGAGCGTGAGAGTTTGATGGAGGGAAGGTGGTGGCTCGCGGTCTTTCCTGGGATCTGCATCACGATGCTGGTGCTGTCAGCCAACATGTTGGGGGACTGGCTGCGCGTTCGCCTCGACCCGCAGTTGCGTAACCGCTAGTCCCTCTATTCTGAGAGATTAAAACCGGTGCCTCCGCTCCTACACGTCAAAGATCTGAAAACGCATTACTTCGGCTTCCAAGGCGCCCGGGTGGTGAAAGCGGTCGACGGCATCACCTTCAGCTTGGAAGCGGGGGAAACGTTCGGCCTAGTGGGCGAGTCCGGCTGCGGCAAAACGACCACCTGTCTCTCCATCGTCCACTTGCTGCCACCCAGTGCCAGCATCGTGAGTGGCCGGGTCGAGCTCGCGGGTGAGGATCTGGTCAGTAAGAGCCAGCGAGAGATGCAAATGGTCCGCGGGCGTCAGATCGCCACGATTCTCCAGGACCCGATGGCCTCGCTGGACCCGCTCTTCTCCATCTATAACCAGGTGGCCGAGCCGGCTTACTATCATCTGGCGCTGCGGGGATCGAAGCTGCGGCACAGAGTGAAGGAGCTACTGGCGGCGGTGCGCATTCCATCGCCTGAGGCGCGGATGAAAGAGTTCCCCCATCAGATGAGTGGTGGCATGCGCCAGCGGATTGTTGGCGCTGTCGCTCAGGCCGGAGGTCCCCGGATCATCATCGCCGACGAGCCCACCACCAACCTCGATGTGACGATCCAGCTCCAGTACCTCAATTTACTGAAGGACCTCCAGCGTGCGAGTAGCGTCGCCCTCATCTTCGTCACGCACAACCTGGGTATCGTCGCCAAGATGTGTGACAAGGTGGCAGTGATGTATGCCGGTAAGATCGTGGAGATGCAGTCGGTGCGGGGCCTCTTCTATCATCCCAAGCACCCGTACACCAGGGCGCTACTCGACTCCATACCGAAGCTCGGCACGAAGGAGCCGCTCTATGGCATCCCCGGCCAGCCACCGGATCTGGCCGACCTGCCCACCGGCTGCAGCTTCCATCCCCGCTGCCAACATGCCGTCGACCGGTGCCGGAGCCAGGAACCATGTGAGCAGTCCATAGGGAACGGGGGAACCGCCAAGTGCTGGCTGGCAAGCCAAGAGATCGCGCGTTGAGTGAGCCGTTACTTGAGGTTCGAGATCTCAAGAAGCATTTTCCGCTAGCGAGTCTCTTGTTTGGCAAGGTTCGCGGCTGGGTCAAAGCGGTAGACGGCATCAGCTTCACCATCAATGCAGGTGAAACGCTTGGCCTGGTAGGAGAGTCTGGCTGCGGAAAGACCACCACCTCCAAGCTCATCCTCGCCGCCGAAGAGCCCACTGCGGGCGTCATCGAGTTCGAGGGTCGTAACATCGTGGATCTCACCGACAAGGACTTGATGAACTACCGGCGCAAGGTCCAGGTGGTGTTTCAGGATCCCTATAGCTCCCTTAGCCCCCGCATGCGTATCGGCGAGATCATCGGCGAACCCATCCGAACCCACGAGCGCGTCTCTCAAGGCGAAATACGTACACGAGTCGGGGAGCTTCTGGAGCTGGTCGGTCTCAGACCTGACATGGCCCGCCTCTTTCCCCATGAGTTCAGCGGAGGCCAGCGCCAGCGGTTGGCCATCGCCCGTGCTCTCTCCACCAACGCGAAGCTCATCGTGCTCGACGAGCCAGTGTCGGCGCTGGACGTCTCGATCCGAGCGCACATCATCGGCCTCTTGGAGGAGATCCAGGCGCGGCTGGGTGTGAGCTACTTGTTCATCGCCCACGATCTGGCGGCGATCGCGCATATCAGCCAGCAGATCGCCGTGATGTATCTGGGAAAGCTCGTGGAGGTGGCCGACAGCCTCGAGCTTTGTGCTAAGCCGCTTCACCCTTACACCATGGCCCTCTTCGCCGCCTCGCTTCCGTCGCACCCCGACGAAGAGATGAAGGAGATCGTCCTCAGCGGAGAGGTGCCGAGCGCCCTCAACCCGCCGTCAGGCTGCCGCTTCCATCCCCGCTGTCCCTTCGTCATGCCACGCTGCTCCGAGCGGGAGCCAGATCTCGTCGAGGTCTCCCTCCTCCCCAAGCTGCGCTACGTAGCGATCATCACGTTTAACGAGCACGATGGCCTCCTCATCGGTGCCGGCGCCTGGCATCGCGATATCGAATTATCGCCGATCGTCAAACGCTACTATCCTTTCCTCCATGAAACCTTTCGAAAGGTTGCCCAGCCGAGAATTCGTAACATGGGCACCATCAGCGGTAACTTGGCAGGTGGCGACCCCCTGACCGATCCCGGAGCGAGCCTCATCGCTTTGGACGCCGAGATCACACTTGCGAGCAGTCACGGACAAAGAAGCACGCCGCTGGAAGAATTCTTCGTTGATTACTATCAGACAGCGTTGAATCCCGGCGAATTGTTGACCGAGATCCGCATACCGTCTCCTGAGCGACCTGGCTGGTCTCATATCAAGTTTACGCCGAGGAGCATCGAAGATTTCGCCACTGTGGGAGTCGCGCTAACATTGCGCGCGAGAGACGGCGTTTGCGAGGATGTGCGGATAGGCTTGAATTCCGTCGCTCCCATTATCGTTCACGCAAAACAAGCGGAACGCGCGTTACGCGGCAAGGCGATCAACGATGCCGCGCTGCGCAACATGGGCGAGGTCGCCGCCACTGAAGTGGACCCGATGGACGACAACCGTGGCTCCGCCGACTATAAGCGCGAAATGGTCAAAGTCCTAGTGCGGCGCGCCGCGCAGGAGGCTCTCGAGAGGCTAGCTTAGAACATTGCTACTATAAGCTCTCTCCCATTTGCCCCAGACATTCAGCGGATTGGACTCCTTGAACCGCACTCGCAAAACGACGGACATATCGACATAAACGATCATCTGCGCCGGCGGTCTTCCAGGAGCGCTTTCTTCGGCGCATTCGCACAAAAGCAGGCCGCTTGACGGCATCTGAAAAATTGGACGGTGCGCCTCAACCCTGAGGTTGAGGCGCGCTGAAGGTGTGGGGCGCGGGGCTGGGTGACAAGAAATTGTGAATTAGAGTGACGATCTCAATTGAGTTTGATCACGTTCTTGATTCCACTGCTTCGTCCTAGCAGCAGATCGCCATACGCTTCCATCGGGTAGCGCCCGGTAATTAACGACCGAATGGCATCAGGCCAGCGCTTGGTAAAAACGCCGACGTCTCGAATGGAGTTTTCGAAGGAGTCACGCCCGGCATTGACCGTGCCAAAGACAACTTGGTTCTTTAGGACCAGATTGCGCATCATGAGGTCCGTGTCGACTTCGATAGGTCCCTTCCGTCCCGGAACACCGGTGAAGACGAAGATGCCGTTGGTGCCGAGATATTTCATCATTTCAAACGACAAGCTCGAGGCCCCGGTGGCTTCGTACACGAGATCAATGTTGCCGATTTGTTGGGGAAGCATTTCGGGAGCGATTTTTTCCGAGGAAATATAATGTGCGCCGATCGATTCCAGTAATTGAGATTTCGGATTCGGAGCCGGCTCGCGGGAATAAACGTAGGTGTCGAAGTCGTAGTTCACCAGTGCCATGGCTCCAAGCAGACCCACAGGTCCCGCTCCCAGGACCACGGCCCGATGGCAATGAGCCGCCGCCTTCCCCGGTGTTACAGGGCAGCTCCAAGGCAAACGCTGCTGCACTTGCCATACCTGAGTTAGTCCCTTTTCGGCAATCGTGAGTGGCTCCACCAGGACCGCGACATCGCGCAGCTCTTTGGGTACTGGGTTCATGTATTTTTCGTCGTCGACGACGTACTGCGCCATGAAGCCGTGCTGCTCCTTGATGCCACGTTCTCTGAAATCTCCGGTGAAGCAGAAATCTTGTCGGTCCGAGCGGCACGCAACGCAGTAATCATGCGGGCACGGTCGCCGAACCATTGGAACGACGATATCGCCAAGTTTCACTCGCGTAACTTTCGGTCCAACTTCTACGACTTCCCCCAATGATTCATGACCGATGACTAACTGCTCCGAGCCGCCCGGCGGGGTGCCGTATTCGAAGGCACAGATCTCCTTGTCCGTGCCGCAGACGCCCGCTTCGATCATACGAAGCTTGACGTCGGTCGGCGATGAGATTTTTGGCTCGGGCTGGTCAATGATTCCGATTTCTTTTTTGCTCGGTGTGACGGCAATGGCTTTCATGAGCGAGTCTCCTATGATTCCTTTAGCTGAGTATGCTGGTGAACCTGACTACGGAAATATTTGCCCCGACTTCAGTTTATTGGATGCGCGCTGGCGATAAAAGGATGCCGCGGAGATTATCTCGTAGCGGGCGACGCGTTTCTTGGCCAAAGCACGAGTTGACGTTGACGATTCCGCAGCGCCTGGAGTTTTAAAAAGACTCGGGTGGCTTCGATGGTTTTTTTGTAGGTTTTCAAGAAGGCCGAGCAATCTGAGCAGTTACCTAGATGTGTGTCGAGAGACGCGCGTGTCATTGGGTCCAAACTGCCGGACAAGTATTCGCCAATCAGAGATATGGCGGCCTGACAGGAGGAGTTTAGTTCGCTCGTTTTCTTGAAAGTTTTCTTGGTCACTGAACCGCTGCTCCTGTCTCAATGTGTTCTACCTTTGGAACTCTGGCCAACCTCTGCCAAGCTTTCGCTACTGTCGGAACAGGTTCACGCCCAGCAAGTCCGGCGGCGATTCACCCTGCGTTGAGCCGGCCGGGTGCTTGGCACGAGCTTGACGGGTGTGAGAGTTCGAGTGGCTACGACGTTGTATGTTCCGCAGATATTTCTAATCGCGGCCATGACCAAGGAATCGTCTTGGGTCAGCTTTGACAATTCCTGGATCAGCTCCATGAAGGTCGTCTTGATCGGACCGGCCTTGGTCTGGCTCATACTTTTTCGTTTGATTTGCCGCTGCTCCATCACGAGTTCCCTCCTAATTTTGCTCCTGCAACAGGTTAGACGCATCGATGAATCGAAAAGTTACAAGTATGTTAAGGACGCCACTGGTTTGATGAGAGAACTATGCTGCAGCGCGTGCTGCTGCGGTGCGTGGAGCTTCCGCGCATCGGCAAGCGGTTCCAAAACTAAATTAGCAAGGGACCGCGCTGTTAAGCGCTTGCCCTGGTTTTGCGAATGCGGCGGCGAAGGAAATCCAGAATATTCTCCCGTACTTTCGAAGGCATGTCTTCAGCGCGCAGCGAACGGGTCATTCCAACGGTTTTCTTGTACGTATTGAGAAAACTCACGCAGTCGGGACAGATACGCAAATGCTGTTGAAAATCTCTTTTGACGGCCGGTTTTAATCTGTCATTAAGATAGGCATAAACCAAATCGGTAATCTGTTTACATGTCTTATTGTTCAGTACTTTGGTTGCCATCTTTCTTGCCGCCATAGCGGGGGAGTCTCCTTTATCGCGGGCAGTGACCCAGGTGCGCTGCCAGTTTGCCGCGGAGGAACAGCCGAGCCCGGTGAAGCCGCGTTTTCACGGCGGAAACCGTCAGCCCGACGGTAAGAGCAATTTCCTTGTCGGACATGCCTTCGAGATCGCTCAAGACTATGATGCTTTTGTCGACGGGTTTCAACTGATCTAAGGTATCTTTCAACAATTGCTGTATTTCCTGATTAGCGTATCGCTCGTCCAGCGTATCAGACCAATCGACCACCGGCCGCACGACGTGGTGACCATCTTTTTGGAACTTGGGCAGGTATTCCTCATACTCCACTTCTTTTTTCTTCTTGCTACGTCGAATCTTCCCAAGGGCGGCGTTCACCGTCAGTCTATAAAGCCACGTCGAGAGTTGCGAGTTCCCACGGAAGGACTGTGCCTTGCGATAAGCCGTCCAGAACACATCTTGAACGACCTCCTCGCTATCGGCAACCTCGCCAAGGATCCTATGAGCAACGTTGTAGAGCTTTGCTGAATAAAGATTGAAAATTATCTCGAGAGCTTGTTCATCGCGGGCCTTGAGACGCCGGACAAGCTCACTCTCGTCCTCTTTCGACTTATAACTAGCCTTGGCGACGGCAGTGTTCCCCAGAGTCGGCTCGAACTCAGAACTCGTTGCCTCTGCCTGTTCGGACTCGACGGAAGAACCGAGCTCCCTCATAGATTGGTATGCTGGCATGGGTTCTCTCCTATCGACACTGACACTATTAGAAATAATTTCCATGATTTGCCGTCCTATTTTTCTACAGTTTCTAAGAGCGTTTCGATGAAGGGGGAACAATTGATAATTCTCAACCGTTCGCTTCGTAAGTTTGCGAGTCTTCTTGCCGTCTCGTCGTTCATAAACACGATGCCTGTCATGTCCAAGAGGATCATTGTTACATTGTCTGCCTGGTGACGTGAGCAGGCTGTTTCCAATTCCGAGCACGATGCTGCGGTGAGGGTTCCGTCCAATCTCAATCTTACGGTTCCGTTTTCGGAGCTTTCAGTGATTCTTAACATGCGTTTTTCACTCCAGTGAACTGCAGCATACATAGAGCACGGTGCATGCCATAACCCCAACAGTTTGATTTTGCAGTATATTTTGGTTTCAGTAGCGCTCTCATTGCGAGATAGCGTTGCGATATTTCGCGATACTTGCGAAATGTCGCAGGAGTGAATAGGCTGACCCAAACTTGCGGAGTCAATAAATAATGGGTGCCGGTCAAATTGATAGTGAGGCGGCGAGACTTAAGTTCGTTCGCGAGTGCAACATTCTCAATACCGCACCGGACCGGGAGTTCAACGACCTCGCCCGGTTGGCCGCGCAGCTCTGCAATACACCTATCGCTCTAATCAGCATTGTTGATGAAGACCGGCAGTGGTTCAAAGCAAAGATTGGCTTTCCGTTGAATGAAACGCCGCGCGACGATGGTTTCTTTGCGTCTACGATTTTGCAATCCGACCTGTTTGTTGTGCCCGATGCTGTGACGGATTCGCGCTTTGCTGATCACCGTCTGGTGAGAGGCGAACCTCGTGTCCGGTTCTACGCCGGCGCGCCGCTCGTTGCAGCGAACGGTGTAGTGCTCGGGACTCTCAGTGTTCTGGACAAACTGCCGCGTGATCTAACGACAGAGCAGGGCGAAGCGCTTCGGATCTTGAGCCGCCAGGTGGTCGGGTTGCTGGAGCTAGGTCGAACCACTAGCCTGCTGGCCGCGGCGATCGCCGAAAATCAAGCTCGCGAAAAGAAGCTCCAAGAGAACAGGGAGTTAGAAAGACGGCTCATTGAATGGAGTCCCGATTGTATCTGCGTCCTCGATCTTGACGGGCATTTGCTGACGATGAATTTCGGCGGCATGCAGACAATGGAAATCTGCGATTTCGCGCAACTGCAAAACTCATCCTGGATCGATCTCTGGCGGGATCGGGAGGCGGCCAGGGTCGCGCTGGAAGCTGCTAAGAACGGCGACGGTGGCCGCTTCAACGGCTTTTGCCCGACGGAGAGCGGCACACCCAAATGGTGGGATGTGATGGTCAGCCTGATCCGAGACTCTGCCGGCAAGCCTGAACGCCTCTTGGCGGTGGCGCGCGACGTAACCGAACGTCGGCGCGCCGTGGAAACGTTGCGTGTCGTCACGGAAGGAACCGCCGCGGCTACGGGCGGCGATTTCTTCCGCTCTTTGGTTCGTCATTTGGCGCAGGCCCTCGCGGTTCGTTATTCGTTTGTTGCGGAATGCACCAATGAAGCCAAAAACGAAGTTAGTACTCTCGCGTTCTGGACCGGAGGAGACTTTGGAGAAAATATAAGCTTTCCGTTGTGGGGAACGCCCTGCGAAAAGGTGATCGGCGGAGACGTTTGCTACTATCCTGATGACTTACAGCGTTTGTTCCCCGAAGACAAAGGCCTGGTCGATCTTAAAGCTGAAAGTTACATGGGTGTGCCGCTCCTAGGTTCTCACGGAGCTATCCTCGGTCATCTGGTAGTCATGGACGATAAGCCGATGCGGATGACCGATCGCGATGCGTCGATCTTGCGCATCTTCGCCGCCCGGGCGGGAATTGAACTGGAACGCAAGCACGCCCGTGAAGCTCTACAAAAAAGTGAAAGACGTCTCAAAACCCTTCTGGAAATCAATAACGCCATCGTTGCTAAACTGACGAGAGATGATCTGTTTAACGCTATATCCAACGCCCTCGGCCGGGTTATTCGCTTTGATCGACTTACGCTCTCTCTCTACGACCCCGACCTGGACAGCTTGCGTATAGTCACTTACGCGGGACCCTATCGCCGCGATGACTACACTCCGATCGGTCGAGTGCTTGGGCTTGGCGACAGTCCTGCAGGGTGGGCCTTCTTAAATCAAAAGCCTCTCCTGCGCCGCAACCTTGAAAAAGAACGACAGACGTCCTCGGACGAGCGCGCCTTTGGGCATGGGTTCCGAGCCCTATGCGCGCTGCCCTTGGTAGTTCGTGGAAAGAGCATCGGCTGTATAACGGTGGGAAGCCTCACAAAGAACCAATATAGCGAGGCGGATGCTGAGTTGCTCATGGAGGTCGCCAATCAGATCGCCATCGCCGTCGACAATATGAAGTCTTACGAGGAGATCACTGCACTCAACGCGACGGTCACCGCGACGGCGGAGCGCCGCCGCACGCTTCTCGAGATCAACAACGCGATGATCTCCAACCTGACTCGGGAGACTCTTTTCCATGCCATTGCTCAATCGATCCGGCGAGTCGTCCCTTTTGACCGGATGGCGCTTTTCCTCCATGATGCGCAAAGGGACGTCTTGCGTCTTTTCGTTTTGGATTCTTCCCTGCCCACGGGGCAGTACGCCGTCGGCCTGGAATGGGCCGCGGCGGAAAGCCACGCGGGATGGGCCTTCCGAAATCAGCAACATCTCGTCCGGCACGACCTCGAGAAAGAGCGGCACTATGCCACGGAAGATCTTCTTCTTGCCGACGGGGTGCGATCGTTGGTGGTGGTTCCACTCATCGCCAGAGGGGTGAGCATCGGGACATTGAACCTGAACAGCGCGACGCCGAACCGGTACGCCGAATCGGATGCCTTGTTTCTCCAAGAAGTAGCGAACCAGGTCGCGCTGGCCGTCGAAAATATGAAAGCCTATGAAGAGATCGCTGGCTTGAAAGCGAGGTTCGAGGCCGAAGCCGTCTATCTACAGGAAGAGATTAAGACCGAGCACAATTTTGAAGAGATCATCGGGCAAAGCGCGCCCATGCGCCAGTTGCTGCGTAAGATCGAACAGGTGGCGCCGACGGAGGCGACGGTATTGATTCAGGGGGAGACCGGTACGGGAAAGGAACTTCTGGCCCGAGCGATTCATGATCGGAGCCGGCGCCAAGATCGGCCCTTGGTGAAAGTCAACTGCGGATCCATTCCCTCCGGCTTGGTGGAAAGCGAGCTTTTCGGACATGAGAAGGGGGCGTTCACGGGAGCGACACAGCGGCGCACGGGAAGATTCGAATTGGCCAACAGCGGTACCATCTTTCTCGACGAGGTCACGGAGTTGCCCATCGACACACAGGTGAAACTACTGCGCGTGCTTCAGGAAGGGGAGTTCGAGCGGGTCGGCAGCAGCCAGACCATCAAAGTCGATGTCCGGGTCATCGCGGCAACCAATCGTGACCTCAAAGAGGTGGTGCGAAGCGGTACTTTTCGGTCCGATCTCTTCTACCGGCTCAATGTCTTTCCCGTGGAAGTGCCGCCCCTGCGAGAACGCAAAGAGGATATCCCTCTTTTGGTCAATTTCTTTCTCAGCAAGTTCGCTAAAAAGCTCGGAAAGGAAGTTCGCGGCGTTTCACAGACGGCGATGGAGAGCCTGACGAATTACAACTGGCCGGGGAACATCCGAGAACTGCAGAACGTCATCGAGAGGGCCGTCGTATTGGCGGCTGGACCGATCGTCAAAGTGGATGAGTCAATGGTGCGCTCGGATGGCTCGGCTCGGGAGCCAGCAGTTGATACGCTCGAAAACATGGAGCGCAATCACATCGTGCGCGCTTTGAACGAGACGAAGTGGGTGATTCATGGCAAGAGAGGCGCGGCGGAAATTCTCGGCATAAACCCCAGCACATTGCGATCACGTATGGAAAAACTCGGAATCAAGCGGCCGGGCTCCGTGTAAATAGTCATGCGCAGGAATTTCTTCCAGACCGCACTCCCTTTGCCAAGCATCAGATCTTTCGCACGATCAAGGACAGCGCCACATAAACAACCGTGAAGATAAGGATCGCCGCGCCCATGGTTTATCTCCTTGCCTCTGAATTTGGAGTCTCTTGACCTATTAGACGTCGACAGGCAGTAAGAAGATTCGCTGGCATCACTCGGAAAGCTGTCGAGCTCCAATTGGGGAGGAACTCTGGGCTAAACGACCCCACAGAGCCGGCATCCATTTCACGAGCCTATACCCGAGCAACAATGCCAAGACCGCGCCATATTGGACCGGCCGGCGGATATCGGCCTTGACCAGCCAGTAGAAGTGAATCACCCCTGCGATGCCGACAACGTAGACGAACCGATGGAGCTGCTGCCAACGTTTTCCGAGCCGTCGAATCATCCCAGCCGTCGAGGTGATTGCCAGCGGAATCATGAGCACGAAACCAGTGAATCCGGCGGTAACATAGGGCCGCTTCATAACGTCTTTGACGATGGCCTGAAAGTCGAAAAAGTGATCCAGAACCATGTAAGTTGCGAAGTGAAGCACGACATAGAAAAAAGCGAACAGCCCCAGCATGCGCCGATACTTGATCAGCTCGTTCCACCCGGAGATCTGCCGCAGAGGAGTGACGCTCAAGCTCGCCAGCAAAAATATCAACGTCCAATCGCCGGTAAAATGGGTAATAAACTCGATCGGGTTGGCGCTTAGGTTATCCGTCCATGCGTTATACAGCAGCTGTCCCAAAGGGATCAGGCAGGCAATAAAGGTAACCGGTTTGAGGGCGCGCCAATAGCTCACCGCAGACTCCCTGCTGGTTAATAATATTTCTTTAGGTCCATGCCGCGATAGAGATCGGCGACCTGTTCGCCATAGCCGTTAAACATCAGCGTTTTTCGTCTGAAGAATTCGCCGATGCGCCGTTCGGTGGCTTGGCTCCAACGGGGGTGATCCACTTCAGGATTCACGTTGGAGTAAAAACCGTATTCCTGCGGGGCTGAGATGTTCCACGAAGTCGGTGGCTGCTTCTCCACGAAGCGGATCCTGACGATAGATTTGATGCCCTTAAAACCGTACTTCCACGGAACCACCAGACGGATCGGAGCGCCGTTTTGGGCGGGTAATACTTCGCCATACAGTCCGACCGAAAGAATCGTCAGCGGATGCATGGCTTCGTCCATCCGTAAACCCTCGACATACGGCCAATCCAAGACGGCGTATTTTTGACCCGGCAATCGCTTCGGATCCTGCAGCGTCACAAAGTGGATAAACTTCGCGTTGCCGGTGGGCTCCGCCAATTTGACCAGCGAACTCAACGGGAAGCCGACCCACGGAATCACCATCGACCACGCCTCGACGCAGCGCATTCTGTAGATTCTCTCTTCGAGCGGGGCGATTTTAATCAGATCATCGATATCGTAGGTCTTGGCTTTCTTGACTTCGCCTTCCACCGATACCGTCCATGGACGCGTCGTCAGGTATTTGGCGTTTTCTGCCGGATCGGTTTTGTCGGTCCCCAATTCGTAGAAGTTGTTGTAATTCGTGATGTCCTTGAAAGAGTTTTGCTTTTCCGTGGCGCTGAACGAGCTCTTGCGTACGTTGTTAAGCTTCTGGCCGGCGATCGCTGGACTTGAGGAAAAGGGCGAATCGATGCCGTTAAGGACAGTGGCTGCGGAAAGAGCAGTTGCTGAGGCCGCCAGAATGAACTGACGCCGGTTCATGTAAAGTTCCCTAGGCGTGATCTCGGACGGCTTGATATCTTCGGGTTTCTTAATGAGCATCGATATTCCTCCTCAATCCTATTTACGCGCGGCCTTTGGCTAAAGATTTGTTAACTGTTTTCTGCTAAAAGCTGCCTAATCACCGACTCGGCCTTGTCGTAAGCGCCTTCCCCGATATGGCCGTAACGAATTACTCGCTTTTTATCAATTAGAATTGTCGTGGGCCAGGCCCAAATTCCGTAGCGCCGCCAAATCTCGAATCTATTGTCCTGAACGACTGGATAACGGATCCCCAGTTTTACGGTTGCCGCTTTTACTCTATCCAACGGCTTTTCCCAGAAAAACTCAGAGCTGTGGACGCCGACGATGGTAAAAGCCTGCTTTTCGTAT
>VBKE01000345.1 GCA_005879605.1 Deltaproteobacteria bacterium | reverse complement strand
TTTGTTCAAGATGATATCTTCATTCCATTTTCTCTCAGCGTACTCAGCGCCTCCGCGGTGAGCGACACGAAAGCCTGAAGACCCTGAAAGGAGAAGGCGACGGAAGCCGCAGCCGATGTGGCGTGGAAGGGCTATCCTCTCGTTGTTGACGCCATCTCGAAGACGTAACGTGAAGCGCATTGCCGCAATCATAGGATGGACCGCGGCACAGCTCTGCTTTTTTCTCCTCGCGCCGTCCGTTTCGCTGGGACAGGAGAGAGTCAAGCTCGGATTCCTCATGATCAATTCCGATGCCGGGATTTTTTTAGCCAAGGAGCGCGGTTATTTCCAGGAGCAGGGAATTTCGGTTGAATTGATTTTTTTCAGCTCCTCCGGTGGGCCGCAAATGGCCGCGCTCACCACTGGAGAGCTGGACGCCGGCAGCGGCAGCATCGGCCCGGGGATTTACAATGCGGTAGCCGGAGGTGTAGGACTAAAAGTCGTCGCGACAAAATCCAGGGTCGGGCCCGGGCGTAGCGCCAGATACGTGATCCGCAGCTCTTTACTGGAGCCGGGAAGACAGCCGACCCTCAAAGACATAAAGGGTAAGGTGGTTGCACTTAACACCGCCAGCGGATCATCGCGCCTGTACCTCGACGGCCTGCTGAAAAAGGCCGGGCTTACGGAAAGCGACGTGACGGTTCGGGTCATGGCGTTTAACGAAATGGCCGGCGCTTTATCTAAAGGGGTCATTGACGTCGCCTTTATGGTCCAACCCTTTGCCACCGCCGTAGAGGAGAACGGCATCGCTGTAACGATCGCCGATCTCGGGGAAGTGGTTCCCGGCCACATGACCAACAATCTCTTTTATTCGGATGTCTTCATTCGCAATCGTCCTAAGGCGGCGGAACGCTTTATGAGCGGCTTTCTGAAGGGACAGCGCAATTTTTACGACGCCGCGATCAAAAAGAAAGAATCTATGGAAGAGATCGTGGAACTGGTCGGCAAATATCTTCGCGTCGAGGACAAAAAGTCGCTCAAGCTGGGGCTGAGCGTTCAGGACGCACCGCCTAACGGCGAGGTGAATCTTAAGGAGATCCAAGAAGATCAGGACTGGTATTTTTATAGAGGGTTTATTAAGACCAAGGTGGATGTGAATCGGATGGTCGATCTCAGATTTTTGCAAACGGCGGTGCGGACTCTGGGCCCTTACCGCTAAACGTAAAAGGGAGAATGGAGTACTAAGATTCCCCAACGTTCCATCACTCCATTACTCCAGTACTCCAATTTCCCAATGATTTTAGCAAAATAATTCAAGGAGGTCTGTCATGGCTGGTAATATACAAAATGGACCTACGCTGTCCGTTAAAGAGCGCGACCGGAGATATTCCAGTATCAGGCAACGCTTGCGCGAGAAGGGCGCCGATTGCGCCGTCGTCGCCGGCAGCAATCTTTTCTACCTGAGCAACGGCGTCAAAGGCGAGCTTTTCGGAATTCTTCCGGCCGACGATAAGCCGCTGACGGTCATCGTCAACCGGCGCCATCTGATCGACATCTCGCCGCGCGTGTTGCTCGACGCGCAGGACTGGGTGAGCGATGTGAAACCGGGCTCGGACGCATCTGCCGTGGTCGAGAAATTGAAAGAGTTGCATCTGGAGAAGGGCACGATCGGACTCGCGGGCGGGATCGACTATCGCTTTTACAGCCGGCTTCAGTCCACGCTTTCCGGCGCCAAGATCGTCGACGTGTCGGATATCTTCATCGACGTGAGGACTATAAAGAGCGGGGAAGAGAACGCGATCATCGACCAGGCCAACCGGGTCTTCGACGCGGCGATCGAGCGAGTTCACGAAGTGGCGCGGCCGGGGATGACGGGGAAACAGGTCGTCCAGGAAGCGATCCGGGCGATGTGGGACGCCGGCGGCGACCTCGAATCGACGCTGTCGTTCAATTTCGGCCCGGTGCCGGCGCAGAATCCGATCCTCGCCGAGATCTGCATGACGCGCAAGGTCGAGAAGGGCGACATCGGCACTCTCACCGCGCACGCGCACTACTGCGGCTACGCGGGCCACAGCGATCAGGAGATCTCTTTCGGCGAGCCGAAACCGGTGCATCAGGAAATGTTCAAGGCCGTGATCGCGATCAGAGAGGCGGTGCTCAAAGAGGTCAGGGAGGGCGCGACGCAGCGCGATCTCATCGATGCCTATCAGAAAGCATGCAAAGAGAGCGGCTTTAAGTCATCGCCGCATTCGCAGATCCATCAGTACGGCATCGACGTGCCGGAATTTCCCGGACTCTCCTACAGGATCGCCGACACGAAGCCGGACGCCGGCGGCCTCGGCGGCGCGGGCAACTTTGTTCTGAAAAGCGGCATGATCTACAGCATCTCGCCGACGGTGGTCAACAAAGACGGCGGCGACACCTTGCTCGGCGGCACTTCGCTGATCGTCACGGAGAATGGCTATCGCGATCACGGCGAACGGAAGGTCGAGATGCTCGTCGCAGGGTGATCAAGCGTAACTACGCCGCAACAAAGGTTGGAGAAGCGGAAAGCCACCGCAGAGGCACAGAGTACGCAGAGATTTTTTTATTTCAAACTCTCCCCTCCGCGTCCTCAGCGTCTCCGCGGTGAACCATCCGGATCCATCGTGGCCTGCGTGCGCTGTGAGAAAAGATCTTGTCACAAAGGAGGGTCGAAGTGGATCCAGTAGAGAAGCTCGACGTGCCGCGCTTCTCGCTCGCCGAGCGGGACAGGCGCTGGCGGCTCGTGCGCCAGCTCATGGCCGAAGAAGGGCTGGATGTGATCGTCACGGCCGTGAACACCGGCCATTGGGATCACTTTCAGGCCAACACGCGCTACTTGACGGGCGTGGGCGGCAACTGCGGCGAGGCCGCCGCGGTCTTTCCCCTGGAGGGTGAAGTCACGGCGATCGCGATGGCGATCCCGCCGATCCACTACTGGCTCGCGTTCCAGGACTGGGTCACGGACGTGCGCAACTGCAACCGTTACTTTGGGCGGGGGATCGTCGAGCGGTTGCGGGAGCTCAACGTGGACAAGGGCCGCATCGGCGTCGCGGGGCTCTACAATATCAGCCGAGCGCCTGAAGGCGTTATGCCTTACGGCACCATGCGCGCCATCGAGGAAGCCTTCCCGCACGCAACCTTCGTCGACGCCACCGATTTGATGGAGAGAGCCAGGTACGTCAAGAGCCCGGAGGAGATCGACGCTCTCGCCAAAGCGGTCGAGCTGGTCGAAAAAGCGATCGACGTGATGGCGCAAAGCGCGCGCCCGGGCGTCCGCGAGTGCGAAGTTTACGCGGCGATGATTCACGCGATGGTCAAGGAAGGCGGCGAGCTGCCGACGATGCTGCAGTGGTCCGCCGGTCCGGAGCCGCACGGCAACAACATCATGCCGACGTTGCGTCCGCTCGAGAACGGCGACATCGTGATGAACGAAATCGAGGCGCGCTGGGCGGGCTACGTCGGCCAGGGCGTGCAGCCGATGTTCATCGGCCGGGTGGACCCGGTGTGGCACGACATCTTCCGCACCTGCCAAGAAATTCTGCACGCGACCTACGAGATTTTTAAACCCGGCCTGACCATCGGCGAGTTGAACCAGTTCGTCGTCGATTGGGGCAAGAAGCATAGCGCCTTTATGCTGCGGCCGCTGTTTCATGGACGCGGTCTCGGCGACGACGCGCCGGTTTCCGCGCGCTCGACGAGCGACGCGCACGCCCGCTGGCAGCTCGAGGAGAACGTCGTCTTTATTCTCAAGCCGACGGTTGCCACGCCGGACGGGAGAAAGCGCTTGTACTGGGGCGATTGCGTGGTCTGCACGCCGGCGGGCCCGCGGCGTCTGGGCAAGCGTCCGGTAGAAGTCATCGAGGTTCAGTAGCCGCAGAAAGAGAGGGGTGACATGGGGAGGACAGCAGCGCTCGTCTTTTTAGTTTGGAGCGTGATGTTGTGGTGTTGGGAAACTCCTCACGCGGCGGAATCCGCGCAGAGCCCGCTTTCGAAGCTCGTCCAGGCCGCTAAGACGGAAAAAGAATTGACTCTGTTGGGAGGCGGCGGGACGTGGGGCGACGCCGACGCGCAAAAAGCGCTGGAGAACGGTTTCAATCGGAAGTATGGGCTCGCTGTCAGAATCAAGTTCGTTCCCGGCCCTGCGATGCCTGATCTGGCCCGGCGCATCGCCGATGAATTCAAAGCCGGGCAGAAATCCGCCAGCGATCTCTTTCTCGGCTCCGAGTCCCACTTCGTTGAGATGACTCGCTCGGATGCGCTCCCCCGTTTTCCCTGGCGCGAGACGTTTCCCCACATCCCGGCGGCGATGGTGGAGATGGACGGGCGGCTGTTGCGCGAGGCGACGCGCTATATCGGAATCTCGTACAACGAGCAGTTGCTTGCAGAAAAGGATCTGCCGCGGCGCCTGGACGATCTTCTGAATCCAAAGTGGAAGGGAAAGATCGCTTCGACGCCCTATGCCGCGAGCTTTGACCGCTTGGCGTCCGTCATTGGCCTCGAAAAGACGCGCGACTTCCTCAAGCGCTTCACCCAGAACGTAGCGGGGCTGATTCGCTGCGGCGAGGAGGAGCGACTGGCGAGCGGCGAATTCGTCTTGCTGGCGCTCAACTGTGGCAACTACGAAGCGGAGCGGGGCCGGCGCCAGGGCATGCCGATCGGCGCGCGGGTTTTGAGCGACGTGCCGATCGTCGGCTACTGGTATGTCTCGGTCCCCAAACATTCCGCGCATCCGAATCTTGCGACGCTCTTTGGCGGATTCCTGCTTACGCAGGAAGGGCAGAAAATCCGCTATGAGTCGGTGGGCGCCACCGCCCATCTGATCGAGGGCACGCCGGCCAACAAGCAGTACAAGGAGCTGCAAGCTCAGGGAATCCAGCTCAAGGATTTCACTTCGGAGTATGTGATTAAGAACGGCAAGACCCTCGGCCAGCTCCGCGACGAGTTTCAGAAAATACTGCAGCAGCGGTGACCGAACGCAATGCAAAATGAAAATTGCACAATGCAAAAGGAAAAATCAAAACTTGGTTTTTCCTAACTTTTTCACTTTTCAATTTGCACTTTGACTTTACCGCCCATGCTGAATCAGCGCTCGCTCGTTATAGCGATCAGCCTCGTTCCCGCCGCCGCCATCGTCGGGCTGCTGCTGATTCCGCTGTGGATCAGTGTTCGAGTCGAGAGCGACGCCGGAGTCTCGTTCGGTCTGCGCGCCTATTACGCTCTGTTTTCCGATCCGTTTTCTTATCGCACGCTCTTCAACACGACTGTCTTTTCCGCCGTTGCAGTGCTAACGGCGCTCTTCTTCGGCGTACCGTCTGCGTGGATCGTCGAACGGACGAATCTGCCGCACAAGGGGCTGTCGTTTACCTTGATGACCGTCGGCCTTTTGATTCCCGGATTCCTCAGCGCGATGGGCTGGGTCTTTTTGCTTCATCCTCGGATCGGGCTGGTGAACGTCGCTTTGTCGAGCGTTCTTTCGGCGGAGTGGGCGCGGATCAATATCGCCAGCCCCGTCGGAATGGGCTTCGTGCAGGGCCTGGGACTCGCGCCGCTAGCGTTCATCATGGTGGCCGCAACCTTTCGCTCGACCAATCCCGAGCTGGAAGAGGCCGCCGCGGCTCATGGAATCGGATTCATCCGCTCGCTTATCCGGGTCACCTTGCCGCTGATCTTTCCCGGCATTCTCGCCGCCGGAATTTACATTCTCACCATCGGCCTCGCGGCTTTCGAAGTGCCCGCCGTGATCGGTCTCTCCAATCGGGTTTTCACCTTCAGCACCTATCTCTACACGCAAGTTCACCCGCAAGAAGGGGCGCCGCGTTACGATCTCGCCGCCGCGTTCGGGGTCTTTACCATGGCGGTCGCCGGCCTGCTGAGCTGGGCTTATTTTCGCGTCCTGCGCCAGGGCCACCGTTACGCGGTCGTGACGGGCCGCTCCTACCGGCCGAGACAGGTCGGTTTGACGCGCGGCGGCGTCTGGCTCGCCTGGGGATTTCTCGGATTTTATTTCGTGCTGGGCCAGCTCCTGCCGCTTCTCACCCTGTTGTGGAGCTCGTTTTTGCGTTACTTCCAGCTCCCTTCGGCCGCGGCTTTTGCGAATCTATCGTTGGTCAACTACCGTGGCCTCCCCTGGCCGCATCTGCTCGACGGCCTCTGGAACACGGCGGTCCTGATGATCTCGGTCTCGACCCTCGTGCTGCTCGTCAGCCTGGCGATTTCATGGATCGTCGTGCGCTCGAAAGCCCGCGGCAGATTTTTACTCGACGCCGTCGCGTTTCTGCCGCACGCCGTGCCGGGCATCATCTTCGCCCTGAGCGCGGCGTATGTCGCGCTTTTTTTGCTGCGCGACTTCGTGCCGATCTACGGGACGGTTTTTCTGATCATGGCCGTCTACATTCTCGAGCGGACGAGCTTCGGGACGCGCATGCTGAACAACGCGCTGGCGCAAATCCACCCGGAGCTGGAAGAGGCCGGACAGGTCATGGGCATATCGCTGCTCCGGAGAATGGCGACCATCCTGATTCCGCTTCTCCTGCCGGCGCTCGTTAACGGCTGGCTCTGGATTGCGCTGCTCACCTACCGCGAGCTCACGATCGCTTCGCTGCTCGTCACTCCGGCGAACGTGACCTTGCCGATGGTGATCTGGGGCCTGTGGCAGACCGGCTCGTTCGCCCGGGCCGCCGCCGCGGCGACCATGGGTCTCATTTTCATGACTCCATTTATCTTTTGCTACTGGTTTTTCGGCCGGCGGCTTGCGCCCGGAGGCTGGCAGGCGTGATTCGCATCGAGCAGCTCAAAAAATCTTTTTCCAGCAAGGCAGGCAAGGTACAGGCCTTGAGGGACGTCGATCTCGCTGTCGAGCCTGGAGAATTTTTCGTCCTGCTCGGTCCGAGCGGCTCGGGCAAGACGACGTTGCTCCGCTGCGTGGCCGGGCTGGAGCGGCCGGACTCCGGTGAGATTACGCTCGGCACGCGCGTCGCGTTTTCTTCGAAGCAACGGCTCTTTGTACAGGCCGAGGAGCGCGAAATCGGCATGGTCTTTCAGTCTTACGCCATCTGGCCGCATTTGACCGTCTTCGAAAACGTCGCGTTGCCTTTGACGCAAGGCAGGAGAAAGCCTCCCAAAGCTCGGGTGCGCGAGCGCGTCAGCGAGGCGCTGCGCTTGGTCGAGATGGACGATTATGCCGACAGGCCGGCGCCGCTCTTGAGCGGTGGCCAGCAGCAGCGCGTGGCTTTGGCCCGGGCCTTGGCCATCAATCCGAAGGTGCTGCTGATGGACGAGCCGCTAAGCAACCTCGATGCGCGCTTAAGAGAAGAGGTGCGGACGAAGATCAAGAAGTTGGTGGGTGAATTGGGAGTGACGGTTCTCTACGTGACCCACGATCAAGTCGAAGCCATGGTCCTGGCCGATCGCATAGCGGTCATGGCGCATGGCGAGATCTTGCAGGTGGGAAATCCTTACGAGCTTTATCGTAACCCTAAAAGTCCTCTCGTGGCCGAGTTCTTCGGTTCGATCAACTGGATTCGCGGCAAGGTCCTCGATAAGCATTGCGTGGAAACGGAGATCGGCAAACTCGAGATCGATTTTCGCGGCGAGCCGAATGGGAAAGTGGTTGTGGGAATCAGACCGGAAGACATGAAGATCGACTCGACCGCCGATGATCGAAGCAATCGAGTCGAGGCGACGGTGTCAAGCTCGACTTTCGTCGGCGATCAGATAATCTTCGAAATCAGGATCAACAATTCGGTCTTAACGGCAAAGGCCAAGCCTGAAGGTAAGAGTCCCGCGGGCAAAGTTTCTCTCTACTTTCCGAAAGAAAAGATGGTGGTTTTTCCCGACGTTTCGCCCCCTCACCCTTCCCGCGTGATCGTGGGAGAGGACCAAGGAGAGGGCGAGTTTTGAAAAAGGCTGTTGCTCTATTACTTTTGCGTGGGTCAATAACGTAAATAAAAGGAGGGTCTCAATATGGGCGTTGAAACGAACGCTAAAGGTGATGTCCGCCATTTGGATCATTTTGTCGTTGCGGTCGTGGATGCCGATCGGGCCGAGAAGTTTTACACCGAAGTTCTCGGAGCAAGAACTCTGAAAAGACAGGACACTCCGAATATGAGCCGAGTTTTCATGAAACTGGGGGAAAACCATGTCGGACTCTTTTCCCAGGGAAAAACGACGCTTCCCAAGCGGGACAGCGCGGCTTCTTACCCGAGACATTCCTTCCTGGTTCCTGAAGCCGAATTCGAGCGGATGAAGGAAAAAATCCGCCGCGCGAGCCTGTTCGTGAGAGACATCCAAAGTGAGAGCGAATTGGGTTGTTGCTGGAACGACGGATTGGTCTTTCAGGATTCGGAGGGAAATTTCGTGGAGATCGCGAAAGGAAGAGGAATCAGTAAACCGCGGGTCCACCACCTGCATTTCGATGCCACCGATCTGAATGCGAGCGTCAATTTCTACAAGAGCATTTTCAATTTCAATTTGATCGAACAGAAAAACGGCATGGCGGTTATCGGAATTCCTTCGAGCCAGTGCATAGTTCTCAATCAGGTCGGCGAGCTGAGCGAAATCACGAAAACCACCTATAGGGGCCGCCACTTTGCATTTGCGGTAACCGACGACAATTTTCACGCGATCGTCGACAAGCTCCATCGGGCCGGGATCGATGAGCACGATGACCATGGGGAGAGAGAAGGGCGAAGGCCTGAACAGCTCGGGACTTATTTCAAGGAGCCCAGCGGTTTTCGCTTGCAGATCACCAACGAGGATTCGGCGACCTTCGCCGAGCACGCGAACGACTAGAACACAGGCGGCTCCGCAAATTCTTTTCTTTCGCTTCGAGAGGTTGTGTCGCAATAGGAAAATGTGATGTCTGTTGCTCTTCTGTCATTTCGAGCGCAGGGAGAAATCTTAGATCCCTCACATTCGTTCGGGATGACAACTGGATGCTCAGGCGCACTCCGACACAGTCTCCGACGGGGGAAGATAAAGATGGTCCCCCGTGGACGGGGAGACAACAATGCTTCGCAGGTGTCGACGCATGTCATTCGTCAGCATATGGCGGAGAAACGGGGAAGTTGCGCACCACGATAATGAGTTGAGTAGGGACCATGCCTTATTCCTCCCGCAATGATGTAAAGACTTACTACGAAGTATCCGGCGAGGGTTATCCGCTGGTTTTAATCCACGCCAACCCCTTCGATCGGCGACTGTGGATATATCAAGTCGCCCACTTCTCCACATTTTTCAAAGTAATCAACACCGATCTGCGTGGCTACGGTTATTCGGACAAGCCTGCGAGGCCGATAGCCATGATCGATCTGTGTGAAGACATCGTGGCTGTTTGCCGGCAAGAAGGCCTTCGCGAGGCGATTGTCGCGGGAATCAGCGTCGGCGGTGTGATGGGTCTTCAGTTAGTACTGGATCATCCGGAGATTTTCAAAGCGCTAATTCTCGTCGGTTGCAGCAGCCAGCCGGGTGATCGTTATCAAGCGCGGATCGACGGCTACATGAAGGAAGGCGTGTCGAAGTATCATATCCAACATCTGACTTCGCTCGTCAGCAAAGAATTTCCCCAGACCAGGTTGGGAAAGTATTTGCTCGGCATGCATACCGAAATGGATCCGCGGCTGAGCGCGCCGGCCATCGCCGAGATTTTTTATGCGCTGCAGAATCGCGACCTGACGCCGCGGCTGGCGGAGCTCAAGATGCCGGTGCTGGTGATGAACGGCGAGTTCGATAACTCCCTCGTGCGCAGTCGCGAGATGAGCAAGAAGATTGCCGGCGCCGCGCACCACGTGATTCCCGGCGCCGGCCATGC
>VBKE01000344.1 GCA_005879605.1 Deltaproteobacteria bacterium | reverse complement strand
GTGGAAACTCACGGATTTCCGGTATTGCCCGGTTCGATGTTTCTCATGGCCTATTTGGATCAGACTCCCGTCATGGGTCTTTCCGGTTGCGTGCTCCACGATCCGTTTACGGCGTTTGATGCTCTCCTTCCAAGGCTTCTCGCCGGAGAGCGCGTTACCCGTGCAGACATCATGGCTTTGGGACATGGGGGACTGCAGAGAAAGCACGATCACTAGCGAAAAGGAGGAAGCGACAGTGGAGATTTTACGGAGCTTGAAGGAACGGTGTGATCCGAGGCTTGCGGCGCTGCTCGTGGTCGATGTGCAGAATGATTTTGTCAGCCCCCAAGGGAGCGCCGCCAAACGGGGCGACGATGTGAGCGCGGCGATGGCGATGGTGCCGAATCTCCTTCGACTCATCGACGAAGCGCGCCGTGTTGGTCTCACGATTGTCTATATTAGAACCACGCACAGCGAGTGGACTGATACGCCATCCTGGATCTATCGCACGTCACAAAAGGGCGGTCTCAGCACCTGCCGCGAAGAAACTTGGGGAGCGGAATTGTACGAAGGGATTTCGCCCCTGCCCTCGGAACGAGTGGTGATCAAGCATCGCTATAGCGCTTTCATCAATACCGATCTTAACACCGTGCTTAAGGCCAGAGGCATTCAGAGCGTTCTGGTATGTGGCGTTGCCACGAACGTCTGCGTCGAGACCACGGCGCGTGACGCCTACATGTACGATTATTACGTGACGATGATCGATGACTGCTCTGCGGCCTATGAGACGAAGTTACACCTGGGAACGCTGGAAAATATTCGGCGCCACTTTGGGCTCGTGGCGTCTTCAAATGAGATTATCGAAACCTGGAGTGGGTTAGAGAAGAGGAAAGCCGCAGGTCTCTAATTTCGATTCGGGAGAGGCGAAAATAAAAAGGCCTGACGGGAGTTTCCCTCCAGGCCTTTTTGTTACTTCATGAAGTTCGCGTTGATCTCGTCAAGCTGCTCTACGGATGGTTGCAAATCGTCTTGGGTCAACTCAGATAAAGGCGTGTCGCAGAGATTCAATTCTTCCGCGAAGTCCTTGCGATTTGGGTTATAGTAAATCAGGCCGGTTAAAAATTTTCCCTCGGCAATAGCGCCATGGATCGCCGAGATCGCTTGCGCCTTGTTGGTGGGATCGTAGCTTTTACTCAGCTTGTGCAAAATGATACGCGAGCCATCGTGCAGCTTCACCTCGTGATCCGTTCCTTCATCGTAGTCCGCTTCGATATTTTCGTACGGCGGAATAAAATCAATGTCATGGATGGGATCGAGATGGGCTTTAGCGTACTTTAGGCTTTTGGTCGAGCCTTCGTGATTGTTGAAAGTAACGCAGGGGCTGATGACATCCAGTATAGCGCTGCCCTTATGAGCGAGGGCGCCCTGGACCAAGGGGGCCAACTGCTTGCGATCGCCGGAAAAGCTCCGGGCCACGTAAGTCGCGTCCAGAGTGATCGCGAGTTCCGCCAGGTCGATGGCCGGGATATCGTTGACCTTCCCGCCCTTCATGACGGATCCGACATCAGCCGTGGCGGAGAACTGTCCTTTTGTCAAGCCGTAAACTCCGTTGTTTTCGATGATATAGGTAATGTTTACATTGCGGCGCATCATGTGACAGAAATTCCCCAGCCCGATAGCCGACGTATCGCCGTCGCCTGACACCCCGATGGGCATGAGGCTGTGATTCGCCAAATTGGCGCCGGTGGCTACGGCTGACATTCTGCCGTGAACGGCATTAAATCCGAACGACTGGCTTAAAAAATAAGCCGGCGTTTTCGAAGAGCAACCGATGCCGCTCAGTTTAACGACTTTTCTCGGATCGATGCTGTTCTCGAAATAGGCGCGCATCACGGATGCCGAGATCGCATCGTGACCACACCCTCGGCACATCGTCGAAGGCGCTCCCTCGTAATCCTTTTCCGTCAAATTTAAACGATTCAGTTTTGCTTCTGCCATTGCTCTATCCTTACATTTGGGCTGTCTTGCGTTCGGTTGACTGGGCCGCAGCGAAAATCTGATTGACGACTTCGAGAGGGGTCGCTGGTAAGCCGTTGTAAATAAGCACGCTGACGATCTTCGCGCCCAGATCGGGGTGCTCGTCTTTAATGATCGCCGCCATCTGAGCATCCCGATTCTGTTCCACCAGATAAATCGTGTCGTGTTCCGCCAGAAAATCTCTCACCTCACTCGTCAATGGCAAGGCACGAATTAACATGTGATTGGTTCTTAGTCCCCTCGTCTTCAGCCGGTCGCGGGCCTCGCGCACCGGCTCGTAGCTGGAGCCGTAACAGATGATGCCGGTCTTTACGCTTTTCTCCTTTTCGACGATCGGTTTCGGCACAAACTTGCGGGCGGTTTCGAACTTCTTTCGCAGCCGGTCGAGAATAGCCTTATAATCATGTTCATCTTCGGAGTACTTGGCGTCGACGTCGTGACCGGAACCGCGCGCGAAATAGGATGCCATGCGGTGCTGGTTGCCCGGCACGGTTCTGTAGGGGATGCCGTCCCCGTCCTGATCGAAGTAACGGCGGAATTTCTTGCCAGCTTTGGTCCATTCTTCGAGTTGCTCCGCGGCCAGGCGTTTGCCTAAATCGAAAGGCTCCCGCTGCAATTTAAGCGGCTCGGACAACCAAAGATTCATTCCGAGATCAAGGTCCATGGCGACAAACACGGGCGTCTGGAAACGGTCGGCGAAATCGAAGCTCCGACGCGCGAAATCGAAGCACGAATTCGTATCATGCGGGATCAAAATAACATGGCGAGTATCGCCATGGGATGCGCCGTACATGAGCGAAATATCCGCCTGCTGAGTTCTCGTTGGCAGACCGGTTGATGGGCCACCGCGTTGAATGATGAAAAACACACACGGGATCTCAGCGTAATAGGCGAGACCGAGGGACTCATTCATAAGCGACAGTCCGGGCCCGGACGTGGAGGTCATAGAACGTGCTCCAGCCCAGCCAGCGCCGACGATCATGCTCGCCGAAGCGATCTCGTCTTCCGCTTGTACGATAGCGTAAGCTTTTTTGCCGTCCTTGGGCTTGCGAAGTCGCGGAAGATAATACTCCATGGCTTCCGCAAGTGAGCTCGATGGCGTGATGGGATACCAACAAATGACGGAGGCTCCGCCATAGATCGCTCCCAATGCCGCGGCCGTGTTGCCCTCGGTGATGATTTTGCCTTTGTTCCCGTTGGGAATAACTTCGAGCCGGGCGATGTTCTGCGTATAACTTTTCTCTTTCATATGTTGATACCCGGCGTCGATACAAGCTAGGTTGGATTCAATAACTGCAGGCTTCTTGCCAAAGGTGTCCTCCAGAACCGCCTTGATGATTTCCATGTCGATGCCGAAGAGATAGGCCAAGGCGCCCACATAGATCATGTTACGCTGTTTCGCTCGCAGCGGTGAAGCCGGCACCAGTTTCGTTACCAGCTTGTTGGCTGGCACTCCCAGAAACTGCACCCCGTCTCGTCTCAGGTGGGCTGGCAGCGGAGTTGAATCATCGTACAGAATAAGGCCGCCGTCTCGTACGCGGTAAATATCCTTTGCCGCAGTAGCGTCATTGAACATCACCATGACGTCGATGACGTCTTTGCGACTTAAATAGCCCTCTGCGGACGCGCGGATCTGGTACCAGGTGGGCAACCCTTGGATATTCGACGGAAACATGTTCTTCGATGAGCAAGGTATGCCCATCTTGAAGATCGCCTTAAACAAGATATTGTTCGAGGAGGCGCTTCCCGAACCGTTCTCGGTGGCGACACATATATTCAAATCGTTGATTGTCGGCGTATCCAAAACACAACCTCCTTCAGCTGCTTGGTAAACTTTACGATAGTAGCATATTCCCCTTAGATGACAAATGTTTGGTCCCTTTTACCCGGGCGTATATTGGTCTTCGGAATTATAGTATTCCTCAACTTCTTTCCAGGCTTGTCTAACCTTTTCATCAATGTCGAAAGCCTGCGCATACTGCAGTATATCGGGCATCGATACGATTCCGATGAGTTCGCCCTTTTCGCCGCCAACCGGCATGTTCCTGATGTCGCGCCGATACATTTCAGCCATGACATCTCTAACAAGGTCCGTACTTGCCATGGTGATTAGGGGAGAGGTCATCAATTCTTTGATCGCGGTTTTCTTCGTATTAATGTCTTTGACGGCCACGCGCTTAAGAACATCCCGCTCGGTAAAAATTCCGTTCGGCTTGCTGCCCGCCGTAACAATGACTGCACCCAAACCGTTCTTGACCATCAGATCGATCGCTTCATAGACTGATGTCGATTCGTCGACTGTTGTCGCTCCCGGAGACGTGATACTGCCCAAAGTCTTTGTCGGGCTGGTTCCCTGATCCAACTCCACCGCAAGTCCCAGGATGCGACGCATCGAGACAATACCGACGATTTTTCCTCTCCGCCCGCGCACTAGCAGGTGGCGGTACTTTCCTTTGTACATCTTGCCAAAGGCCTCAACGATATGAGTTTCCTCCCGCACGGCTCGGAAAGGAGACGTCATCACTTTACGAATGCTGGTTTTCTTGGCGTCGAGTTTGTTTACAACACGCCGCAGCACGTCCTTCTCGGTAAAAATGCCTACAGAGACATCCCTGTCCGTTATAACGATTCGGCCAACATCCTCGGACACCATCTTTTCCATGGCCTCGAAAACTGTCTGCGAGGCAACGGCAGTGGTGATATTAGTGGTCATTATCTCGCTTACTTTGTTGGTAAGCATGGGACACCTCCTTGCGTTGGCAATCCATTCATGGAATCCATCACCTTGTAAACGCCTAATTACCATACTACTTCTTTCTTATTGAAGCGCAAAGATTTAAAGTTTGCCCATAACTTTCCGCTTCGCATGTGGATTGCGATAAGGCCGAGCGGCGTGGTAAATTCACATTTAGGAAAAAGGGCGTTAAGGACATGAGCCGCAGAGAAACGGAATTCGAGCACGGGCTAGTCACCGAAACCAAGAAAAAGTTAAAAAAACCTCCCTTATATAAAGTTTTGCTGCACAATGACGATTATACTACCAAGGAGTTCGTAGTGCAGCTCCTGCAGTATGTTTTCCATAAGGAGCATACGGCCGCGGTCCAAATCATGCTCCATGTCCATAAAAAGGGTATTGGAGTGGCGGGTGTCTATACCTACGAGATCGCGGAAACCAAGGTGGCGCTGGTAGAGAACTTGGCGCGGCAGCACGAATACCCCCTGAAGTGCACGATGGAAGAGGCTTAAAATGATCAGCAAGGAACTCGAAGGAACCCTCAAGACCGCGCTTAAGGAAGCGCAGGGCCGCCGCCACGAATACCTCTGTCTGGAACATCTGCTTTACGCTCTACTGCAGGACAAAGATGCCAGCAGAGCAATAATTAATTGCGGCGGTGATATCGAGCGGCTGAGAAAGTCCCTGGAGGAATTTTTTAACGGTGAATTAGAGACTCTGCCCGCCGGTTTCGATCAAGAGCCGCAACAGACTTTGAGCTTTCACCGCGTGCTCCAGAGAGCTGTGATTCATGCCCAGTCCGCTGAGAGGAAGGAAATCAACGGGGGCAATTTGCTCATCGCGATGTTCCGCGAATCGGATTCCTATGCCGTCTACCTTTTAGAGGAGCAGGGGATCACGCGATTTGACGTGGTAAACTACGTCTCCCACGGTATTTCGAAGATTTCCACCGGAGAAGACTGGCCCCAGAGCGAGCAGGAGCACGATGACGAGGAGAAACCGGCCCAACGCGTCAAGCCCTTGCAAGCTTTTACCGTCAACTTAGTAAATAAGGCCGGGCAAGGCAGTATCGATCCTCTCATCGGTCGCGACGACGAAATCGAACGGACGATCCATGTGCTCTGCCGCCGGCGCAAAAATAATCCCATTTACGTCGGGGATCCTGGGGTGGGAAAGACCGCGCTGGCGGAGGGTTTGGCGCTGAAGATCCATCGCGGCGAAGTACCCGACACGCTCAAAGATGCGGTCATCTACGCGCTGGACATGGGAGCATTGCTTGCTGGCACAAAGTTCCGCGGCGATTTCGAGGCCCGGCTCAAGGGAGTCTTAGCCGGGCTCAGCAAACAGCCTAACTCCATTTTGTTCATCGACGAGATTCACACGGTCGTGGGCGCCGGGGCTACCAGCGGCGGGTCGATGGATGCTTCAAATATTCTAAAGCCGGCGCTCGCGTCAGGCGAGCTCAAGTGCATCGGATCGACGACCTATCACGACTACAAGAGCTACTTCGAACGCGACCGGGCGCTCGCGCGCCGCTTTCAAAAAATCGAAATCTCTGAACCGAGCGTCGACGAGGCCTACAAAATTCTTCAAGGATTGAAACCACACTACGAAAAGCATCATGGGGTTCACTATTCGACGACGGCGTTGCATGCGGCGGTGGAGCTCTCTGCCAAACACATCAACGATCGCCGCCTGCCGGATAAAGCAATTGACGTGATTGATGAAGTCGGCGCCGCAGTGAAAATCCTTCCACCGGAAAAGCGCAAAAAAATCATCGGTCCCAAAGACATCGAAAAAATTGTCGCCAAAATTGCCAAAATCCCGCCGCGGAGCGTTTCGACCTCCGACAGGGAACAACTACAAAACCTTGAGCGAGATCTAAAGCTAACGGTCTTTGGTCAAGACGCGGCGGTTGAAATCCTGGCGAGCACCATCAAACTCTCACGCTCCGGCCTGGGTCATCCCGAGAAACCCATCGGTTGTTTCCTCTTCTCGGGCCCCACGGGCGTCGGGAAGACCGAGATGGCGAAGCAACTGGCGCACACTATGGGTATCGAATTTATTCGCTTTGACATGAGCGAATACATGGAAAAGCATACCGTATCGCGGCTTATCGGCGCGCCGCCGGGCTACGTTGGGTTCGATCAGGGCGGACTACTCACGGACGCGATCAACAAGAGTCCCTATGCAGTGTTGTTGCTTGATGAGATTGAAAAAGCCCATCCGGATCTCTTCAATATCCTGCTGCAAGTGATGGACCACGCGACCCTAACGGACAACAACGGGAGAAAGGCTGACTTCCGAAATGTTATCTTGATCATGACCACCAACGCAGGAGCGCGCGAAATGAGCGGCGCACCGTTAGGCTTCGGTGCCCAGTCCAACGTCGGCAAAGGCAAAGAAGCCATCGAAAAGATGTTCAGCCCTGAGTTTCGCAACCGGTTGGACGCGATGATTACTTTTAATTCGCTGAGTATGGAGGTCATCGAGAAAGTGGTGGATAAATTCATCATGGAGCTCGATGAACAGCTCAATGAGAAAAAGGTTTTCCTCCACCTGACTGCTAAGGCACGTCGCTGGTTTGCGGAACGTGGCTATGATCCGACTTTCGGCGCCCGGCCCATGGCACGGCTGATTCAAAACGAGATCAAGCGGGTCCTTGCCGATGACATCCTGTTCGGCAAATTGCAAAACGGCGGCAAGGTTACGGTCGATGAGAACGAAGGGAAGCTTACCTTCGAGTACAGTGCGCTCACTGTTTAACCATTCCGTTTTTCCGCTGGTTATTTCCTGACGCGAATCATTCACCGCTGTGATGGAACAGCTGATCGTCAGGTTATTCCTCGCTCTTTTTGCCCTGGAATTCCTCGTCGAATTTGGCCTTAACGAATTAAATCTGCGTTATGTTCGCGCGCGTTGGAACGAGAGGAAGATTCCTGATTTTTTTCAGGGCAAAATAGATGCTCGGGAATACGACAAGTCCGTCGAATATACGCTGGCCAAAGGCAAATTCCAGCGTTGGGCCGAGATTTATGGTCGTCTGGTGACCTTGTGGGTTCTATTCAGCGGCCTCTTGCCATTTTTGGATGGGTTCTCCAAGGATCTTGCAAGCCGGTTCCTCCCGGTCATGCAGGCCCAAGGAATTATCTTCTGCTTCAGTGTCGCTTTGATATTCACATTCGCGAGCTTGCCGACCGATCTTTACGCGACGTTCGGGCTTGAGGCGCGTTTCGGCTTTAACAAGACCACCATAAAGCTCTATCTTGCTGACAAGTTGAAGGCGCTATTGCTGGCTATCGCGATCGGCGTTCCCTTTCTTTTCGTTGTGCTTTGGCTGATGGATGCGACCGGTTCCCACTGGTGGATTTGGGCGTTTCTGTTCATATCAGGTTTTCAGCTCATCATGGTTATCGTCTATCCAACCCTCGTCGCACCGCTGTTCAACAAGTTTGAGCCTTTGAAGGAAGGTGAGTTCCGCGACCGAATTTTGGCTTTAGCCGATCAAGTAGGTTTTAGGACGAGCGGGATCTATTCGATGGACGGATCGAAACGGTCGTCTCACTCGAATGCCTACTTCACCGGGATAGGAAAGGCTAAACGGATCGTTTTGTTCGATACTTTGATGCAGCAGATGACAACCGATCAGGGGCTGGCAGTTCTAGCGCATGAGATGGGTCATTATAAGATGAAACACATTCACCGGATGTTAGTTATTCAAACGGTTATGCTTTTTTTCGGGCTCTATATTCTGAGCTTGCTAGTGAACTACAGACCTCTCTTCTCAGCTTTCGGCTTGGAAAATCCTTCCAATCACGCTGCCCTCGTACTTTTTGGTCTCCTCTCCGGACCGGTCACATTCTACCTGGGGCCGCTAATGAACCTCCTCTCACGCAAGCATGAATACGAGGCCGACCGATTCGCCGCAGTCACTCTGCGCGACGGCAAGTCCATGGAAGAAGCGCTCATCAATCTAACCATCAAAAACCTATCGAATTTGACCCCACACCCTTGGTACTCTGCGTACCACTACTCACACCCAACTCCAGCTGAACGAATCAGGGCAATTCGGCAATATTCCGCCTGACGCGTTCTCCGCTCGTTGCGAGACCGCCCTGAAAACGATCGGTGGCCAATTGGGGTCTGCTAGCGTTCACCCACGTGGCTGACTCGCCTGATTCGGCGTCGCCTATAACGCAACTCGCTATCGCTTAAAGCGCCCCACGAGATGGTGGGACTTGGGAAACGGTTTTTTCGCACTTGAGCGTGACGATTCCTTAAGCACCGTTTGTTCGGAGTGAGACTCGGTGCTCAGACAAGGCCGACCATGCCCGCCAGCGCACCGGCCGCGAGCAGCCACAGCGGGTTCCATGACGTGCGCAGGACCAGCGCTACGGTGACCAGCGTGATCAGGTACCCGCGCCAGTCGTGGTTCACCGCGCGCATCAGTATGGTCGCGCTCGCGAACGTCAGTCCAATCGTAATCGGTGCCAGGCCACGGCGGATGGCGCGACCGATCGGGGCATTGGGATAGCGCTCGTTCAAGTGCCCGACAAGCAGCGTAAGCGTGGTAGCCGGCACGAGAATTGGGATCGTGGTCGCGGCGGCGCCCGCCCATCCCGCCAGGTGCCAGCCGATAAGCGTGACGTACATGAAGTTGGGGCCGGGCGCCACCTGGGCCAAGGTGTAGAGCTCGGCAAACTGCGCGCTCGTCATCAGGTGGTGCACCTCCACCACATAGCGGTGGATATCCGGCAGGATCGCCGAGGGACCGCCGACGGCCACGAACCAGAGGGCCAAAAAATGCAGAAACAGCGCGCTGAGATCGACGCGGTCCATCACTCCTTTTCTTTCCAGGCCACCAGGATCGCCCAGGGCGCGAGAGCACCTATCACCCAAAGGAGCGGCCAGCGGAGGACGCCGACGCCCACAAAGGCCAGTATGACGAACAGCCACGGCCGCGGCCGCCGCGGCAAGACCATCGCCATCTGGATAAAGGTGGCGAGCAGCAGCCCCGCCGCCACGATGGACATGCCGGCGAGCGCCCGCTGCACCTGCGGCAGGGCACCGTATTGCTGGTACAGTCCAAGAACCCGGCGACGGCCGTCGCGGCGCCCGTCCAGCCACCGAAGCGATACCCGACCATCACCGTCAGGTTGAGTCCGGGCGGCCCGGGCAGAAGCTGTCCGAGCGTCAGCAAGTCCACAAACTCCTGCTCGGTGAGCCAGCGCAGTCGCTCGACCAGCGCGCGTCGCGCCCAGAACATCACACCGCCAAAACCAGATAGAGTAATCCGGGAAAAGGTAAGGAACAGCGCCAACCGGCTGACGCGCGTTTTTTGGAATTCTGTTTGCTCCATGGTTTCTTGATTCCAAGCATTCAACGGGACGAACGTATTGAACGGCGTGAACCGAAGGATTCTTACAGCATATCGACAGGGTTTAGACTTCTACGCTCGCTGTTGTTAGTTCAGATTTTTCTTTTTATTCGGATCTGACGCCCTTGGTATTCTGCCTACCATTACTCACACCCAACGCCTGTTGAGCGCATCAGCGCGATTCGACAACATTCAGCTTAATGTGACTCCAAGAGCAGATCGCCAACGCTCCAAGCGGGGCTCAACTGAAGTGACTAAGTTTGTCAAGGCTGTCCATTTCTGACAGCATTCGTGCATTTTTGTCAACCTCATTTTTACTCAATTTTGCCAATTGGCACAGTACGTGCGTATGCACTGACTTCGGCAAAACTGGGAGGTTCTAGAGAATGACGAGAAATCAACGTCAAATTGGTACGCAAAAATGACGTTTTCTACAACTTAATCCGGACGACAAGCTTGTCTAAATTTGTATCCATTTGACAGCCAGTGTCACAGTGAGGTATATCCACGCACCCGGCAATGAACCAATAATGAGATCGTCTAGCGCGTTTGTTAATGCTTTTCTTAGCTTGAGATGAGCTCACAGAGTCCAGGTGAACTAGCTGAGCAGTCGTTATATTAGGAGGACCTATGGGAATTGTTCCTGTCTACGTACGGAATCATCTTCCAAGCGCCAACAATGATGATGGACTGGTTGCCCGGTCAGAGCAGCCCGTGCAACCGGAAGTGATCGACGAACGTAGGACCCAACTCCGACGGCGGCAGGATCATGATTTCTCCTTGCTGGAGAAAATTCCACTAGAGTCTCGGGTTCTCATTATCGAAGGCATCTCTGGATCTGGCAAAGACACGTTTCAGAAGTATCTCAAGTCGAAGCTTCGTAGCCGAGTTGTACATGACTATTCCGAAGGTGAGCTCTTGTGGTCGTGGAAGCACCAACAGATCAAAGACATTTTCAAGATGCAAATTCGACTGATGAGAAACTTCCTCGACTACGTTGCAGTGACACTCGAACGCGACGACAAGGCACTTTTCTTACTCAACCGATTCCATTTGTCTACGTATACGATGTACACGACGGGAATTACTGAGGAAGCTACACTGGAGCATGAGTACAACATGGTCATCAAGGCATTGCGAGCGCTGCCCACGCATGTATTCCTTTTGCAATTGATGGAAGCTGAAATGGAAGCCCGCAGCTCGCATCCGGAGCGGGGCGTCACATTCTCGAACGAGAAGGATTTGGAAACTTCGTTAAGCGAAACGTGACACTGCAGAAAGCCATGATTGAAGCGGCCATACGTCAAAACATTCCTTTCTCCATTCTCCGATTGCCGTCTGCGCCTAACCTGGGAATTGCTGTGCGTCGTTCGCCCAATGCGAAAATTACCGCGAATCTCGATGCAGCCCTTGACCCGCTAACCCAAAAATTAAATCCGCGGAGACACCCTTCCCAGCAAACTTTGTAGCGGCGATTTTCCAAATGGGTAATGATGCCGCGATATTCAATCTAGGAAATTTGGGGGACAGAAGATGATCGTCACCGACAAGTTTGTGTTTGTACATCTCCCAAGAACTGGTGGGACATTTGTGACAGATATGATCATGAAATTCTTCCCGTCAGCACGTGAGATAGGTTACCACCTGCCTACATCTTTGCTTCCGAAAGAATACTCTCACTTGCCGGTACTGGGGGCAGTCCGCAATCCCTGGGAGTTTTACGTATCCTGGTATTACCACATCTGGCCGAGAGATATCGGAAAACCGCTATTCTCATGGCTAACAGACAATTGCAAGGAGCAATTCGAAGGTGCAATTCGGAACGCGCTAAATCTCGGTGTCGATAACAATCGACTCGATGCTCTCATCGAAAAACTGCCGGACGCGGTAGACTACCGCACGCGAAATATTTCAAACATTACTAAGGACTCGATACGCAAGGTGCACGGAACCGGTGTGGGATACTACACTTTCCGTTTCAATCAGCTTTTCGGAAATGCTGATGAAGTTTTTTTCTGCCGGCAGGAGCGGTTGCGAACCGACTTGATCCATTTTCTCGAACAGGTGTGCGCTGCCAATGATGAAATTCGGACCCACATTCTAGAATCGGAGAAAAAGAATACGGCAGAACACAGGCATTACTCAAGCTATTACACACCGGAACTGGCGGAACTGGTTTCGATCCGGGACCGCTCAGTGATCGAGCGGTTCGGTTACGTGTTCGAGAAAGCTCCCGCCGCCAACCATGCCCAGCGTGAAACCATAGACTATCAAGACACGTCAAAATGCCACCCTATGGCTGCTATCCCTTAGAATGGGCTGCTCTATCGGGGGACAGAAGTCCGGCCTCGGAGCTCCGGCGCTGAAAGGAATCGGTGACTCACTGGCTACCTACGAGTGAGCCAAAATGCCTTTGAGCTCCCATATTTTCTATCCAGTTACGGCGTTCCCTTCCGCGAAGAATCTGAGTGCGCTGGTTACGGGAAGGCCCCCACGCGGTCGTTCCCACAGATAAGCCAAGACTACCCTCACAAAGCCAAAATTTACCTCCAACAAACTTTTGGACCGTGTTATAATTAACTTGGTATCATAATGGACGGCAATCCAAAATGACGGCTTTAGGTTATCGGCTAGTGGACCGTAAGTTTATGAAACTTACCAATGTTTACTTGCTCACGTTAGTGCTGTTCCTTGCGTTGAACATGCCATCGGGAGCTCAACAGCCAACAAAGGGCCTTCCAAGAGTCGGGGTTATTTTCTCCTTCGGCACAGCAGCGGATACGCCTTCACCGATTTACCAGGCCTACACGCAAGGCTTGCGGGATCTGGGTTATATCGAGGGAAAGAACATCATTCTTGAACGTCGCTACGCGGAAGGCCGATTGGATCGGATGGCACCGTTTGTACAAGAGTTCGTGCAACAGAAAGTTGATGCAATTCTTGGAGTTAACAACGTGGTCATCCGGGCGGCGAAAGAAGCCACCAAGACCATCCCAATCGTAATGATCAGCTCAGTTGACCCCGTCGCCGCGGGTTATGTTGAAACCTTTGCTCATCCTGGTGGAAATATTACAGGGGTAGCGTGGCTTAATAGAGACATCAGCGCCAAGCGCATTGAACTCCTAAAGGAATTGCTTTCAAAGCTGTCAAGGATCGGCATCCTTTGGGATGTCGACGGTCCAGGACCGGCGGTGGCCTTCAAGGAATACAATGCGGCAGCGGGGGCATTTAAGCTGGAGCTTCGCTCCCTTGAGATACGTGGCCCTACACCCGATCTCGCCGGTGCACTACAAGGAGCTAAGAACGCTAACACCGATGCTGTTATCGTCGTGGGAAACCCGATGATGTCTCAACACATGAAAACACTATTTCCGCTCGTAACGAAACATAGAATACCGTCGATGACCGAAGAAGATCGGTACGTCGAAGCGGGCGGGTTGATTTCATACGGTGCGAACCTATCCGATCTTTATCGACGTGCTGCCGAGTATACAGTCGAAATTTTGAAAGGTGCTAAACCCGCCGATCTATCGGTAAAACTAGCCTCAAAATTTGATATCGTCGTGAATTTGAAGACTGCACATCAAATTGGTGTCGTCGTGCCCCACCACGTGCTAGTCCAGGCGGATAAGGTGATCAAATAGCTAGCTTTGTCGTGAGACAGAGGAAACGCCGCAACGAATCCGTGCACCTGACAACGGAGCGCTTCCTAGCCGATAGTTTTCATTTGCTGTTTCTGGTGCGGGTGAAGAAACCGGTTTATCCGCGCGCTGGGTGGAATGACCAAAACACATTTCCCTATGATGCTTGATACGATCAGTTCCTTTTGTATGTGGCTCCCGCTCAGACTTTCATTATCTATAGGCAGAATCTGTGCTCTCACAAAAATCTGAGCCAGGAACCTGTCCTGACTGTGATCTGGGAACTCGATGCCGGCTCGAAGCGCCAGCAATTTAACTTTGTTCTGTCTATAAGTTGTTTGCGACAAATGGAGATGCCCGTCAATATGGAAACTTTTCGAGAGGCAGCATGCACCAGCGACAAATCTGTTCATTTTCGGCAAAATTGACGTTTTTGGCATCAGCAGCGCCTGGCCTTCTTAGGGCAAATACGATAATCCTGTCGAAAATACGCTAGTTACGGGCCATGGATCGCCCTAATGGGCATGGCATAATTCCTGCGTTAAACGAGTTTGCCCAAATAGAGTCCATCCCTACTAAAATCTGGGTGTTAGAGTTGAGAGGAAAAAGTTGAAAGCAGCGGATCGGAATTAATGAGTGAGACTAAGAAACCGAGACCGCTCCGCCTCCAAGCCAGCAATAATGGGGCTTAACATTCCCACACAAATAGTACCGATGGCGAAGGAAGTGATCCCACGGGCTCTGGCCATGCGGGATTTTTGGAAAACAATACTAGTTCCTATTCGTGGCGGCGGTATCCGCCGCCGCCTCATGGCGTGGGGCCTTAGCATTTTTGGACTTGCACTGTTGGTTGTCGTTGTCGCCGGCTATTTTTATATGGCAAGACAGATCCGGCAAGACGCCGCCGCGTTGCAGTCGGAGCTCGCCTCGGTCACCGGCGAGCGCATTCGCAACTTTGTTCGACGAAAGATCGAGCGGTTTTCGGACAACGCCGACGCCTTAAGTTTTTATCCTTTAGGGAGGAAAGAGCAACAATTACTCCTGGGTCTCCTGGTCAAGAACGACAACAGCTTCACCGAGGCTTCCATTATCAACTCACACGGTATGGAGGTCGTGAAGGTATCCGACAGAAAAGTTTATTTTCCTTCCGATCTAACCGACCAGAGTAAATCGCCTAAATTCATCAAAGCGCTCAAGGGCGAGGATTATATAAGCCCGGTCTACACTTCGACCCAGGCCCAGCCGTTCGTCACAATGGCGATTCCGTTTTGGGGCGCCGCGCAGAGTATCGTCGGCGTGGTTTCGGCCGAAGCCGATCTCTCGTTTCTCTGGGAAGTGATTGGAAAGATCCATTTCGCGACCGCGGGGTACGCTTACTTGGTGGACGAGCATGGAAATCTCATCGCCTATAGCGATGCCACGCTGGTATTAAAAAGGCCCGACCTCCGGCAAGTCGCCGGTGTCCAAAAGTTCCTGCGCAATCCCGCCCATTCCGATCCTACTCCGGCTCAGGAAGGCCGAGGACTGTTGGATAAGCCCGTTTTGACCACGTACGCACCCGTGCCGGAGTTGGGTTGGGCGGTTGTTTTGGAAGAGCCCATCGACGCGGCCTTAGCCAACGTGGAAACATTGAAGCGCTCAGCGCTCGTGTTCCTGGCAATAGGCCTTTTCGTCGGAGCCGCTGTTATCGCTTGGATGAGCGGCAGGATGACAGGGCCGATTCGAGACCTCCATGAGGGGGCTAAAATAATCGGGAGTGGAAATCTGGACTATCGGGTCAATATCGAGACCGGAGATGAAATCGAGTGGCTAGGAGAGGAATTCAACAAGATGGCGGGAGAACTCAAGGTCTTTTATGCCACCTTAGAACAAAAAGTGAAGGACAAAACTCATGAGTTAGAGAAAACCAACTCGCAACTTGAACAGGCAAACCGCAGCCTTGTGAACGCTAGCAAAGCGAAAGATGAGTTTCTAAATATCATGTCCCATGAACTGAGAACGCCTTTGAATGTTATCAGCGGGTACGCACAGATTCTCAAAGATGGCGTGCTCGGCCGCATTCAGCCTGAACAAGATCACGGTCTCAGAACGATCCTTGTCCAGTCCAAAGAATTGCTCAGGATGATCAACGAGGTTCTTCAAGTGGGAAGCCTGGAGGGCGGGAACGTTAGCGCAAAATTTGCGGACGTCAACCTCCGGGATTTCTTTGCTGACATTCGATCCACCTATGAGGTCCTACCCCAAAAAGGTATTCCTTTGTATTGGAACATTCCCGATAAACTGCCGATGGTTAACACGGACGGTGAAAAGCTCAAGCACATTTTACAGAATCTTATCAATAACGCCATCAAATTTACGGAAGAAGGCAGCGTAACCATCTCTGCCCGACACATTTCGCAAGCCATAGAATTCAAAGTGAAGGATACGGGAATTGGGATGCCCAACGAAACGCTTCCTTCGATCTTTCAAATGTTTCGACAGCTGGATGGCTCTGGCACCCGATCCTACGGCGGGGCTGGAGTCGGGCTCTATATCGTCAAGAAGTTCGTCGAGCTTCTCAACGGCAAAATCGAGGTAGAGAGTGTGCTTGATAAAGGCTCTACCTTTACTGTTATTATCCCAATTCACGCGTCCGCAGAAATTCTGCCGGCAACAGACGGTGATTTGCGCGTGCGGTCAACTGGCTGAACACACTCAGCCTCTCAACCAATCTTTTGGAAACTTTAGGAAGTGGTCCGTTGGTTTCTGATTTATTCAAGAAATCGAAATTTGCTTCCTTCAAGATATGACTGAACATTATCAACGGCTAACCAGCATCTTTGGAGGCTTTCTGCTACGGCACCGGTAGTGTTCGACCCCGCAAAAGGGTCTAACACAACATCTTGCTCATCGGTTAGAAGTTTGATGTAGAACGATGGCAACGACGCCGGAAAACGAGCAGGGTGGATTTTTATTCCTTTTTCCTTGCAAAGCTTTGTGTACGTGTCATTCGACGCATTGTTTCCTGCTTTGAGCATGTCTGAAGGAATTTCTTCCTCAACGACATTCGGGGGGATAGCTCCTCCCGGATTGATACCCTTGAAGGTCGATTTAATGTTATAACCAGAAGGCCGAACTGTTACTTTTACGCCACGCCTATTCAAACGAATCATGTCTGCGCTATAAGGCCGCAGCACTTTCGTATTGTCCGCCTTCGGCCATGGCGTTTTTGAAAGCCACCAAACGTATTCAACGGAGTCTCTAACTCTAATTCGTCGCACTGTGACCCACTCGGCGGGGGCTGGCATTTTTGCTGGATTGTACCAAAAGCATTCTTGTGCAAGATGGAATCCGACTTCCTCAATGAGCGCAATCAATAACTTGAAATGATAAATTGATCTGGTCGGCGTGCCCTCGTTGTAACTCCCGCCGATATTTAAAACGAAGCTGCCGTTCGGGGGCAGAACACGGAAAACCTCACGGGCGAAATCTAAAAACCATTCAACGTAATCCGCTTTTTTTACGTTCCCATATTCTTTCTTGAAGTGAAGCGCATAGGGCGGAGAAGTGAAAACCAGATTCACACTTTCCTTGGGAATACGTTTGAGAAAACTGAGAGATTCGGCAACGTAAGCCGCGCCGTATTCGGTTGTGTAGTACGGGCGAATTTTCTTAACGATCGTTTGTGGATTGCGGATTTGTTTGAAAGCAAGCTCTGGTTCACGTCGAGCAACCCGTTCAGTTTCGCCTTTGGTAAGCATCTCAATGTTTTTCATGGGCAACTTTCCTGGTGAATTTTCAACAATTTATATATATTTGCCGAAAACGTAAAGCCATTTTCCGAAAACGGTAAACTAGACTAATTGGTTTACATTGTCAACCGATTCACACGACTCTTTAGAAGATTGGATTTCGCAGGCGGACGCAGCACGAATCAGAGGAATTACACGTCAAGCAATTCGAAAGCTTGTGCAAACGGGTCGCCTTAAAACATTCAAAGTCGGCGGACACACGTTTGTAAGCCGCCAAGAAGTGATGCAGTTCATCCCGAAACCACGCGGACGGCATAAGGGACAAAAGAGCGAATGACTGAAAGCCAGATCCGAGAAATCAAGCGGCTATTGGCCGAATGTACGAAGGAACACCGCAAAGAAATATTTCAGTTCCTGCGAAAAGAATTTCCTGTTCATAGCCTTGAGGCCCAACTCAACGCCGATGCAGAGATCATTTTAGAGGCAATCGGCAGGGCAAGTGACTTAACGCAAAGGGGTGTTCGGGGAATAATCGCGGAAGCGGCATTTTCAACCAACGTTGCGAAAACATTGCACGGATGGAAAGACATAACTCCCCCTGGTGATCATGCCTATGATTTCTTGCTGACGGATGGTTCCGAAGTCCGCGTTCAGGTTAAAATGCAACGGCTTAAAGGCCACGTTCCCATGAAGGCGAATCAGGCATATAGGTTTTTGCCTTCTGATGCCTACGTGGTTGAAACCCAAAAGACACGCGGCGGAAAACATCCTGAGACCGGCGCTGACACTCGGCCCTATCATTTTGCGGAGTTTGATGTTTTGGCGGTTTCGCTTCATCCATCAACTAATGATTGGAAAGATTTTCGTTACACCGTTGCGTCATGGCTAATACGACGAAAAGAAAACGAAGATCTGCTTTTGAAATTTCAACCAGTGCCAGTGAATACCAACGATGATTGGACGGATGATTTTTTAACCGCTGTTTCGTGGTTTCGTTCCTCACAAAAGAAAAGAATCTATCGCATCTGAAAACATTTTCTCTCGCCAACGCGCTCCATTAAACCGCTGCATGTCACCGAGAAGGATTTTGTTTTCAAGAACCGAGAAGGTAATCCCATTCGTGCCGATAAATGGCGAGGGAAATATTGGTATCGGGTGCTGAGAGCATGCAACGTCAGACCACGGAAATTCTACGCGACAAAACATTCGTTCATTTCGGATGCCTTATCGCATGGCCTTAACATCAAGTGGG
>VBKE01000343.1 GCA_005879605.1 Deltaproteobacteria bacterium | reverse complement strand
AACGGCTGAACGAAATCATTGCCAAACATGGCTGGCCGGGCGTCTCGTTAGTCGGTCTTGAAGGTTGTCGCGCTGCTTGGCTCATCGCCCAACATTCAATATGCACCCCCGACTTACAGCGAAAGTTCCTCGCGCTTTTGGCAAAGGCGTCTGAAGACGGCGATGCGCCGAAAACGCAGGTTGCATTCCTCACCGATCGAATCCGGTACAACGAAAGCAAACCCCAAGTTTACGGTACGGTTTTAGACTGGAACGAAAGAGGTGAACTCTCGTGCGAGGTCGAAGACCCTGCCAATCTTGATGTGAGAAGAAAAGAGGTTGGCTTAGCCCCATACCAGGACGACCTAGAGAGACACAGAAATGAAGTCAAATTGGAGGGAGGCAAACCGCCCGAAGATTTTGCCGAATACAAACGGAAAGGGCATGAATGGGCTAGAAGTGTTGGTTGGATATAACGGCACAACGAGTCCAACGTTAGCCCTTCGCAAAGACGAACTATGCTTCCAAGACTCATGCCGCTGGTGCGCTTTGCTTTTTGTTTTTCGTCGCGCGGCAATCTGGGACGAGCGGGCCGATCACTGATTATGTCGGCGTGGACAAACCCATTGCCCCCTGCTGATTCTGCATAGCTTCAACGCGGCTTTTTGTTTAAAATAAATTTTCCATGTCTTCCTACGTACCGCTCTGGTGTAAAAGTAATTTTTCATTCTTAGAAGGCGCGAGCCATCCGGACGAGCTGGTGGAAGAAGCCAATCGGCTTGGTCTGCCGGTTTTAGCGCTCACCGATCGGGACGGGGTTTATGGCGTTGTGCGTGCGCATGTGAAAGCGCGGGAAGCGGGCCTGCATTTGATCATCGGCTCACAGGTGACGGTGGATGATGGATCGCCGATTATTCTTCTGGCGCAAGACCGTAGCGGTTATGCGAACCTCTGCCGGCTTTTGACCGCGGGGCGGCTGCGTGCTGAAAAAGGCGAGAGCGTAGTCACTTGGGATGAAGTTTGCCGGCATGCCACTGGCTTGATTGCGCTCTGGGGCGGCGATCAAAGTTCAGTTGTGAGGGAGGTCGCGCCGGATAAAATCGCCGCTAATCTCCATGACGCTTTTGGCGACCGGCTTTATGGCATGATGGCTCGTCATTGGAGAGAAGACGAAGTCGCGCAGGAGGCGCGGCTGCGCGAGCGAGCGAAGCGATATGGTTTTCCCCTCGTCGCGGCCAATGAAGTCCTTTACCACACTCCGGCTCGGCGCCCGCTGCAGGATGTCTTGACGGCTATCCGGCACGGCGTTCCCGTGTCCTCTTGCGGGCGCAAACTCAAGCCGAATGCCGAGCACGGGCTTAAGCCTCCTTATGCTTTTGCCAGGCTTTTCGCCGACGATCCGCTGGCGGTCACTCGCACCTATGAGATTGCCGAGCGTTGCAACTTTTCTCTTGCTGAAATCCGCTATCGCTATCCATCGGAAAAGATGCCCGACGGAATGAGCTCGGCGCAGTGGTTGCGCCAACTTGTCTTTGCCGGAGCGCGCTGGCGTTACGGCGACAAGATCCCGGCCGACGTTATCGATCAACTGGAAAAAGAGCTCGAGATCATCGAAGCTCTCGATTATCCGGGATACTTTTTGACCATGTGGGAGATCGTCGAGTTTTGCCGCAAGCAGGCAATTCTTTGTCAGGGGCGCGGCTCTGCGGCCAATTCAGCGGTTTGCTACTGCCTCGGTGTTACAGCCATCGATCCGGTGCGCATGGGTTTACTTTTCGAGCGGTTTATCTCTAAGGAACGCGCCGAGCCGCCGGACATCGATCTTGATATCGAGCATGATCGGCGCGAAGAGGTCATCCAGCATGTTTATGAAAAGTACGGCCGCGACCGCGCAGCGATGGTCGCCAATGTCGTCCGCTACCGCTCGCGCTCGGCTTTACGCGATGTCGGCAAGGTGCTGGGATTTTCCGAAACTTCGCTGGACCGAGTGGCAAAAATTATTTCGTCCTATGACGATCTCGATCCCGCGGTGCTGCGGCAGATGGGGCTGGATCCGTCAACGAAACAACATAACCAACTGATCCAACTCACCAACGAAATCCTCGATTTTCCTCGCCATCTGTCCATTCATCCGGGCGGGTTTCTATTGGGCCATGAGCCGGTGCACGACATCGTTCCCATCGAAAATGCCACGATGCCGGAACGCACGGTGATTCAATGGGACAAGAACGATCTGGAAGATCTCGGCTTGTTCAAAGTCGACCTGCTGGGGCTGGGCGGGCTCACGCAGCTCGATCTCTGTTTTCAGCTCTTACGGGAGCATCGCGGCGTCGACCTTTCCATGGCGACCATACCTTCAGGAGATTCCGCAGTCTTCGACATGATCTGTAAAAGCGACACGGTGGGCGTTTTTCAAATCGAGAGTCGCGCGCAGATGGCAATGCTGCCGCGTCTCAAGCCACGGAACTTCTACGATCTGGTGGTGGAAATCAGTATTGTCCGGCCTGGGCCGATCACCGGCGGGATGGTTCATCCCTACCTCCGGCGTCGAAGCGGCAAGGAGACGGTGGAATATCCGCATCCGAGCTTGATTCCTGTCTTGGAAAAAACCCTAGGCGTGCCGCTCTTTCAGGAGCAGGTGATGCGGCTTGCGGTGGTCGCTGCGGACTATACGCCGGGCGAGGCGGATCAGCTGCGGCGCGACATGGCCGCATGGCACCGCTCCGGGCGCATGGAGCGTCATCACGAACGGCTCATCACGCGCATGCAGGCGAAGGGAATCGCGCCGGAATTCGCCGAACGGGTCTTCGAGCAAATTCGCGGTTTCGGCGAGTACGGTTTTCCAGAAAGCCACGCCGCCAGCTTCGCGCTGATCGCTTATGCGACCGCGTGGCTCAAGTGCCACCATCCGGCGGAGTTTGCTTGCTCGCTGCTCAACGCTCAGCCTATGGGATTCTACATGCCGGCGACGATTGTGGGAGATGCCAAGCGCCACAATGTCATCGTGCGGCCCATTGACGTCACGATCAGCGACTGGGACTGTACCATGGAACCTTGTCGCGAGAGCGCGGGCGGTTTCGCCGTGCGCATGGGACTGAGATACGTGAAAGGGCTTAGAGAGTCCGATTGGAAAAAAATTGCGGGTGCGCGGCTTATCGCGCCGTTTAAATCCCTCGACGATTTTGTTCATCGCAGCGGATTGGACGAAGGCGCTCTTGGCAAGCTCGCCGAGGCGGGCGCGTACGAAAGCTTTGGGGTTGACCGGCGGACGGCTCTCTGGGATATCGGTCGACTCGTCCGCGCCCGCAATGAATCGCTCTCGTTGCCGGCGCGCGAAGTCATTCCGGCTTTTGAATCGTTGACCGCTTTTGAAGAAGTGGGATGGGATTATCGCACGACGTCACACAGCACGCGCCGCCATCCACTTGAGCCGCTGCGTCCTGCTCTGATCGAACAGGGACTCCCAGATGCTCGCGCCGTGGCAAATATGAAAAACGGCGAAAGAATTCGCTATGCCGGATTGGTGATTTGCCGACAGAGACCGGGCACCGCCGGCGGTGTGGTCTTCATGACCTTGGAAGATGAAACCGGTTTTGTGAATGTCGTCGTGTGGGAGAGCGTTTTCAACCGCTATTCCTTATTAGCGAAGACAGTCAACTTTCTGGGAATTACCGGCACGCTTCAAGTCGAAGATGGCGTCGTTCATTTGGTAGCGGAAGAATTGTGGGAACCGCGATTGGAGCTAAAACCGGCGAGTACGCCTAGCCGGGATTTTCATTGAAGAGAATTTGACCACAGAGACGCAGAGTTCACAGAGGACTATCTATCTCTTCTCTGCGCCTTCTGTGCCTCAGCGGTGTGATATGGCGAGTTCTTAACTACGCAACCGCTTTCGTTTCGCCCTTCTCAACTCTCGATTTCAGTCGCGGATAAAACCGCAGCGGATTATCCCAGAAAATCTTCCGCTTGAGCTCATCGCTCACGTCTTTGCGGTTGATCAGGTTGGGAATGTCCTGGCTGAAGTCGCGCTGATCCCGTTCGTGAGGATAATCGGACGCCCAGATCAGCGCATTCTCATTTGCCACTTGGGCGGCGAGAGGTAACGCCGACTCTTCCACTTCCACGGCGAAAAAGATATTACCCTTTTTGATGTACTCACTCGGCTTGAGCTTACAGCGCGGCGAGTAGTGGCCTTTTCGCTCCTGCTCTTCATCCATGCGATCCATCATGTACGGAACCCAGCCCACGCCGCACTCGATACAGCCAAAGCGGAAGTTGGGAAAAAGTTCAAAGATCCCTTCGAACATCATGCTGACAAACTGACGAATCTGCGCGAAGGGATGCTCGAGCGTATGCGCCACAGTGAAGTTCGCTGCAAAGTCGAGACCCAGCGATGGCATGCTCAAACCGCCATGAGTCGAAATCGGCACGTCTAATTTTTGCGCCTCTTCCCAAAGCGGATAGAACTCGGGACCGCTGAAGAGTCTTCCACCAGGAGCGACGGCGGGTAAAACCGCGCCTACCATTCCAAGCTCGTTAACCGCACGCCGAAGTTCTTTCACAGCTTCCGAGATATCTTGCACCGGCAACAGAGCGACACCGACCAAACGCGGGCTGACCGCCATGAATTTGTTGTACAGCCAATCGTTGTAAGCGCGCGCCATGCAGATCGCCCACTCTTTGTCTTGAATTGCGGCGTGAGTCAAACCCTGAGTGGGATAAAGAACCGTAAGCTCAATTTGATTCTTGTCGAGGAAGCTCAACCAGTCGTTTGCATTGGGGCCAGTCCCGCCGCCGGCCCAACCGCCTTTTTGTCGGAGCGACCGGAGATAACCATCCATCGTAAGCCCGGGCCAAAACGAATAACTTTGGTGCCACTCGAGATCCTTGTAAGGCGGGCCGATGAACTCTCGGAGCTCGCTATCCAACTCCATCACGTGACCATCTGCATCCATGATTCTGTAATCAGCCATTCCGCTAACCTCCTGTAGAGCTTTCAATTACTTAAAGAATAGCTTTAGCATTTATTTCGGGCCGGCGGCTCATGTGTCTCTGGTGTTTTCCGTGAAAAGCTCTTCGACCGTTAAGGGCCGAGCGAGCATCGCCTGCTGCTCAGCAAAGGTTATCATATTTTGCACGTCGTGATAGTTTTCCTTGAGTCCTTGATAAAAGGGATGCTTGCCGAAGAATTGTCTTTCTTGCTCTAGGTACGATCGCCCCCAGGCGAAGCTCAATCGATGCGGCTGCTGCATGAAGTCGTCATAAGCTCGTCGCGACGCCATGAATGCTTCGTACAAGCTCGTCGCCACCCAGGGATCGTTCTTGAGGATATCCGTCTTAATAATGATGGGATGCATGATCGGAAAAATTTTGCTCTTTCTGTAATACTCCCGCTCTTCCTGCTCGAATTCCGGAAAGAGCCTTTCCACAGTTCCCTCGCCGCGAATCCATGCTTCCGGTAGATCCGGCTCCGCTTCGGCGTCGATTTTTCCTTGCAGTAAAAGATCTTCCAATCGCCATTTTCCTTCGAGCTGCTCGATCTTGATGGAAGCGGGAAGCCGAGAGCCGACCGGGTCTCTGTTGATGACGACCCAGGTAACATCCGTCACCCGAAGGTTGTAAGTGTTGTGAAACATTCCCTTGGTGATCAAAGCTAAAGTGTTTTCGTAAGTTCGGAGTCCTATTCTAGCGCCCTTCAAATCCGCAGGCTTCTTGATACCGGAGCCGGCGCGGATGAAGCAGAATTTATGCGTGAACATCCGGCGCGGGAAGAAGGGTATCGCGTTAAACCAACCGACATCCTGGCTCTTGGCTACGAGATACGACGACATGGAAAACTCGCAGGCGTCATACTCGCCGTAGTGATACATGCGCTGATGGCGGATGCCGCTTTCAACGGTGATCAGATTGAGATCGATGCCTTCGGCTTGCACTTTCCCCTCGCGCAACGGTTGCAAGTAATCGTATTTATCGCAGGCGACGGTCAGTTTGAGTTTGGCCATGGATTTTCCTTCCGATATCGCGCTGAAAGACCCTGCTGAAAGATCATTACTCACAAAATGGCGACGATTCAACAATTAGGATGCAGTTGATCGGCGCACTTAGGTGCGATGTTAGAGATGCTCAACATGAAAAGCAACGGAGTCGTCATTCCGGCCAAGCTGGCGATAGCTAGCGCGAGCCGGAATCCAGGAATCCAAAAAGTTCTGGATTCCCGCTTTCGCGGGAAAGACGGACGGGTCGAGCTTGGGACGGGTGTGTATTCTGAGAAAAGCCCGGACGAGTCCGGGAAAATTTAACCTCGAGGTTCGGGCTAACTGGAAACCAGAAACTGCAAACCCTTCTTTCTTACGTCGCCGTTTCCCACTTCCCGATGTCCACTTCCCAACCCTTGGTTTGCGATAGATCCAACGCATTGCCCTCGAGATCGCGAAAGCGAAACTCGGCGTAGGGACGGGTCGAAGGACGCGGCGCGATTTTCAAAACGCTGCTCAGCTCAGCCATCACGGCCTGCATATCGTTAACTAAGAAGCCGACGTGGTTGATGCCGAATCGCGCTTCGTGGCCCTCGATACGGTTGTAAAACGGATGGATCGCCAGGTTCGTCTTGCCGTCGCCGCAAAAACGGTTGTCGCGCCCTTGTTTGCGCCTCTCGTAACTCGATGGTACTTCGCGCAGACCCAGGACTTGAGTGTAAAAGCGCAGCATCGTTTCCGGATCCAGCGCGTTGTAGGCGATGTGGCGGATGCGCGGAAACGATTTTTCTTTTCCCTCTGGCACGCCGAAACGTTGGGTCGACAAACTTACCGGATGGCATTCGGGGTCGTGAATGCGGATCTCGCCGTGATGAATGTCTTCAGGTTCCTGCAAAATCATGCCGCGAGGATTGATTGCGAGATACCGCCCTTTAACCTCTTCCAGATTGTCCACCTCCAAGCCGATATGGTGGAGTCCCGGCTCCATCCGCATTTCACCAAGGGCCGCCGCTTTTTGAACAGGGTCAGGTTATAGAAACCGTCGGTGATCGAGATATCGCCTTCAGGCGAGCGGCCAATCTCGTCAGTCCCGAGAAAGCGACGGTAAAACTCCGTGAGGGTTTCCGGATTCTCACTGATGCAAGCGATGTAGCGCAGAGTTGCCATAGGAAGTCTCCTTGTGAGGCTAACTTCGAAGTAATTGGAGTGGTGGAGCGTTGGAGTACTGGTACTCTTCAACCATCACTCCATCACTCCGATACTCCATTACTCCAACTCTCGTTCAGTCTCTTATGTTCTGCGTGAACCATTCCAGAGGCAGGGGATGGCCGAGTCCTCTGGCTTTGGCGAGATTGTAGGCTGTGCCGCCAACGGCGGCGAACTGAAGCCCCTGCGTGCCTTGATTGTTGAGAAACGTGATCTGCTGATCGTTGGCGCGGCCAACCCATCGACCGGACATGATGTCCGGCACGGTGCCGACGTTGGGATTATCGATTTCATGGTGCGGCGCCAAAGGTATTTTGTTTTTCTCTTCAATGCTTCCGGCGATGTAGCCGAACATACCGTCGCTGCCCGTCGTAACTCCCGGGGCATTGCGGTCGGCAGCTAGAGTCGATGTGCCGAGCCGGGCGATCACATCGGCGCGTTTGAGCACGTCCGGACCCGTTTCGTTATTACGAACGTTATTGATGTGCATGCCGGGTTCGAGCCAGTCGGCGTTGATTACCGGCTCCAACGAATCGGTTGTTAGCGATACCACGTCCGCGCTCTTGAGAGCCTTCTCGGGTGAATCCACCGCCACGACTTCGATGTCCAGTTGTTCAGTCATTTCCCGCGCGTATTTCTCGCGGTTTGACTTCGTGGGACTAAAGACGCGCATCAATTCGATGGGCCGTACTTCTTTAATGGCCATGGCGTACGCCCGCGCCATGCCGCCCGAGCCGATCATCGCGAGCACTTTAGAATTCTTCCGCGAGAGATATTTAGTTCCAATACCGGCGCAGGCGCCCACGCGCATATGCTGCAGGTAGCCGTCGTTCATTAACGCCAGCGGCTCGGCGTTGCGCGTGCTGAGGAGGAAGATCAAGCCGCAATAGGTCCCGCGCCGGATGCAATATTTGTCTTCGACCATGAAGCCGTCTTGCTCTTCCCAGGCGAGCATGTCCGACTTCATGCGGATCGCAAAGACTCCCAGTTTGCGTGACGCGCCTTCCATGGTTCCCCAGCGGTAGTAGTGCGGCTCCCGGGGCACGTAGAAATCGATGCGCGGCCGGTATCCGGCACGCTGCTCATTCAGCTCGCGATAGGCTTCCTCCATAGCGTTGAGGCAGGTGGGCATGTCGAGTACTTGTTGGATATGTTCGTTGGTTAGGAAAATCATTAATTTCTCTCCTTGCCACTTGGCGGCAGCAGAACATGGATGGGACCCGCGTTGACAGTCCCTTTTCTGGATTGGTATAGCGGTTCAAGTTGAACCTGTAAACCCTGTACTACGCTTTGGCCAAAGGAGATACGAGGGAGCAAACATGCTTTTGATTAGGGATCTGGAAGTTCGTCAGGTTCTGAATATGGGCGATTGCATCGAGGCGATGGAACGGGCCTTCGCTGAGGAGGCGCGAGGAATCGCGGTCAACAAGCCGCGAACACGTTACAAGGTTCCGCCTGATCTGGAAAAACCAGGCTACATGGCGAACATCATTCCCGGTGCGGTGCCGAGCTCCGGGGTCGCGGCGCTACGTTACGATTCCACAATCGTGCAAGAGCGAGTGGTGGCCGGAACCAAAAGAATGGATTTCCCTTCGCCGCTCAAGCGCAGTTGGGGTTTTGTTCTGCTATTCAGTCTACAGACCGGGGAGCCGCTCGCGCTCGTCCACGACTTTAGCCTGTCGGCGATACGAGTGGGTGCGACGACGGGAATCGCGAACCGGGCTTTGGCGAAGAAGGATTCCAAAGTCGTGGGGATTTTCGGTTCGGGCAATGAAGCGCGCACAAATCTGGCGGCCATCTGTGCCGTGCGTAATATTGAGTCGGTCAAGGTCTACAGCAGCACCAGGGAACACCGCGATCGCTTCGCCGAAGAGATGACCGAAACGTTGAACGTTGAAGTCCAGCCGGTGAGCAGCCCCGAAGCTGTAGTGAAAGGATCGGACATCGTCATGTGCGCGACCAATTCCAGCCAACCGGTGTTCGACGGAAAATGGCTGGAGCCGGGACAATTGGTCACGACCATCGCCAACACCGACGGCGTCCACCGCCGCACCGAGGCGGATGCGGCCACGATGATCCGCAGTGACTTCATCGTCCTCAATAACAAGGAGACGGCGATAACGAACCAGCAGCGAGAGCTTCTTGATCTCATCGAAGGAGGAAAATTTAGCTGGGACAAAGTTTGCGAGCTAGGGCAAGTCCTGACCGGCCAGCATGCCGGTCGAACCAGCGACCAGCAAATTATCTACTACAAGAGCAACACGGGTGTCGGGATTCAGTTCGCCGCGGCGGGTGCTTTGATCTACGAAGAGTGTAAGAAACGAGGGCTTGGTCGAGAGTTGCCGAGCGAGTGGTTCGGCGCGGATTTGAGCGAATGGATGGATAAGGGCTTCATGCCTTCCCCTTAGCAAGCTGCTGAAAAAGACTCATATGCTTCGTTGCGCTCGATCAATTTCGCGTCAACGTACAAGCAGAGTACGCCTCCGCTCATCGATCTTCGCCCGCCTCGCCTCTGAGATCTTTTTGAGCAGCTTGCCAGAGTTTTTGGTATCGCAATCGG
>VBKE01000494.1:2165-6710 GCA_005879605.1 Deltaproteobacteria bacterium | reverse complement strand
GTGATACCTTGTTACTGGTCTTCATAATTGCTCCTTTCATCTGGCTCTAAAAATTTGACGCACATTATTCCAGGCGCAAACCTTGTGCCAAAGTCAGGTTTGAAGCGAGATCGTAGGAAGTGAGATCGTGACCCTGGAGAAAGCGTCGGTATTTCGACGCGCCTCTCGACAGGTGTCGAGGGTTTGACACTTAATTTCGCCTCAGCACATGCTTCGGCGATGATCACGGTTGAGGCGGCTTGGGCTGAGTCGGTTTCGGACCAAAGGCGCGTGCCGTATCGCGCTGCGGCCGTTGTGTGCGTGAAAGGACGCGCTGGCGCGCCAGTTCTTTAACCGCGGGTTTCTTGTAATCGTCGCTGGTCAACGACGCGAGAAAAGCGACCACGTCGTCAATCTCTCTCTCCGTCAGGGCGAGCGGTTGGATGTCTTCGTCGAGCCAGGGATTCTGCAATCCGTCGCCCTTGTTGTAGTGGTCCATGACATCCCAGAGCGTCACTTGCGAGCCGTCGTGAAAGTAAGGCCCTGTGACCAAGAGGTTGCGCAGCCCCGGCGTTTTGAATGACGCGATATCGGACTCTTTTTTAGTGACAAGGAAACGTCCTAGGGCGCTCATGTCCGTCTGCAGCGCCGCTCGATCGATGGCCGCGGCATCCCCGGAATTAACCAACTGCTCGGCCTGTCGCGCCAGCGCCACGACATTGTGGCGGATGATGCCAATCCCAATGTCGTGAAAGTCGTTGTCAGTAAATAGCGTGACGTCTCGTTTGGTCTCGGTCAGCGCGTGGCATTTATTACACCGTGCACGGGTGTTGAAGAGGTCCCAACCGCGCTGAGCCGCAGCATCGATGGCGTTCTTGTCGCCGGCGATGAAGCGATCAAAGGGAGAATTGAATGAAACCAGAGCGCGTTCATAGGACGCAATCGCGCGCAGGAGGTCCGCGCTGCCGATCGGGCGACCGAATACTCGGTTGAACGCCCCCTGGTACTCGTCGACCGCCGCGATGCGGACAACCGCGGCGTTCAAATTCGGCTGGCCCATCTCGATTGAATTGACGATCGGCAGCGCCGCCTGATCTTCCAGCGTCTTTGCTCGGCCATCCCAGAACTGCGTCTTGTTGTAGAGCGCGTTCAGAACCGTCGGCGCATTTCTTTGTCCGACACGGCCGTGGATGCCTGTGGAAGTTGGCTTTCCGTCTGTGAATGCACGCTCCGGGTTGTGGCAACCGGCGCAAGCGACGCTTCCATCCGCGGACAAACGACCGTCGAAAAACAATTTCTGGCCGAGCGCGATTTTTTCCGGCGTTTGCGGATTATCCGGTGGGATGACAGCCCGCGTCTGATCGGCCGGAAGACCCACTTGTTGAAGCGATCTCGGCTGGGCCAATGGGCCCGCCTTGGGAATCGGCGGTTGAACAGCGGCTTTCGTCGCTGTGTTTCCCGTACCCGCGTATATAAGGATCATCAGGATGATTAGAACGGCGACGCAAGCCCAAACTGTCGGCATAATTTTATTTCCGTCACTCATAGGCGGCCTCGGAAGCCTGAAGGATCAAGATTCGATGCGTACCGGCGACGACGCCTCAACCCATTTAACATTCCTAATCCCATACTCCAGTACTCCTATATTCCATCACGCCACCAGCTAAGACGGATTCCACCCGCCGCCGAGGGCTTTTATAAGATGGATGCTGGAAGCCATTTGGAGGTTGACGGCTTGCGCCAGCGACAGTTGGTTGGCGAGGAGAGTCCGCTCGGCGTCGATGACAATGAGGTAATCGGCCAAGCCAAACTTGTACTGCGCCTGGGCGAGGCGGAGATAATTCTCGGATGCACTGACCGCCTCGCGCAGGCTCCCGACCTCATCAGAGAGGGCGTGCAGGTCGGTCAAGGCGTCCTCGACATCGGCATAGGCAACCAGAACTTGATTTACGTATGCCGCAACGGTTTGACGGTAGCGAGCCTCCGTCGCTTCGAGATTGGCGTTGAGCCGGCCGCCTTGAAAGATGGGGAACGAGATGCTCGGGGCAATCGACGCGACGGCACTGCGCCAGTTGAAGAGGCTCGAGAGGTTGGCGCTTTCAAAGCCGGCGGCGCCGGTCAGATTGAACGTGGGGTAGAAGGCGGCGGTCGCTACGCCGATCTGTGCGTTCGCGGCCACCAAAGTCTGCTCGGCCTCGGCGACGTCTGGCCGTCGCGCTAGAAGCTGCGCGGGTAAGCCCGGCGGCACCGCTGGAGGCGAACCCTCGTGTAGCGGGTTGGGGGCGACGGTGAAAGATGGAGCGGGTCGGCCGCAGAGGATTGCCAGCGCGTGTTCCTGATCGGCGCGGGCACGCTCGATGTCTCGTTGCTGAGCGAGGGTAGCCTGGAGTTGGGCTTGAGCTTGATTCACGACGATGGGACTCACGAGTCCGCTCTTTAGCTGGGCCGAGAGGATGCGGACCTGCTCTCGGTACGATGCAACGTTTTCCGTCAGGATCTGTGCCTGAGCGTCTAGCGAGCGAAGACCGTAATAGAACTGCGCGACATCCGTTTCAACCGTGAGTTGAACCACCGCCAGGTCATCGGCGCTCGCCTGCGCCTGGGCCGTGGCCGATTCGAGTGAGCGGCGCACGCGGCCCCAGACATCGATCTCGTAGGTCAAATCCAGGGGGACCAGCCAGTCATTTATCGTGGTACTCCCCGCCTGCCCGTGATCGTGCTGTCGCGATTTCCCGAGCTGCGCTCGCGTAGGAACCTTGGGTCGAGCGAGATGGTCGGATAGAGAAAACTCCCCGCAACGCGGGCAAGTGCGCGGGCCTCATCGACCCGGGCCACGGCCTGCCGAAGAGTCTGGTTCGACGCCTGAGCACTGGCGATGAGCTGATCGAGATCCGGATCGCCGTAGAGTCGCCACCAGTCTCTCGCCATCAGCGGGGCCTCTCCGCTGGCCGCTTGCGACTTGAAATTAAGCGGCTGCTCGACGGCCGGCCGCACGTAATTCGGTCCGACCATGCAGCCTATGCCCATCGCGCTAACAGCCGAGAGAGCCGCAAGGAAACAAAGCCGGGTGGCAAACTGGTGGAGGGACAGCCGCGGATTAGGCGCCAGACGGGTTTTTAGACTCGATAGGGTTAACAAGTTGACCCTCCTGAAGAGAGACCGTGGGCTGTTTCACGATCAGTTCGTTCCCGTCAAGTCCGGCCTGAATATCGATTGAGGTGCCGAAGTCACGGCCGAGCGTCACCTTTTGAAAGTGGAGTTTGTTTCCCGGTCCCACAGTTACCACCCGCGTGCCCTGCCCGTCGAAGATAACGGCGGTGGCCGGGACTCGCGAGCGCGTACCGGCCGCCTCGATCTTGAACCCGACATAGACGAACATGCCGGGAAGGAACTGGTGCGTCTGGTTTGGAATATCGACTTGGGTCAGCAGGGTCCGCGTGCCTGGATCGATGGCACCAGCCGTGCGCGTTACCTTTGCCGTTACAGGTTCCATGAGTCGACCGCGGACCGTAACTTGGACGGGTAGGCCGGCCTTCACGTTCGGCGCATAAGCCTGAGGAATATTGACGAACACGCGGAGTGCGTCCATTTGGGCGATCTCGAAGAGTCCGTTCGCCCCGCCAGTGACGCTGGTAGGCGCCGCGGCGGTGTTGTTGGTCGGGCTGCCTGCGGTGATCAATGCGCCCACATCGACGTTGCGCTGGATCACCGTGCCGTTGAACGGAGCGAGGACACGCTGAAACGACGTCAGCTCCTGGAGACGCTGAACGTTGGCTTTGTTTGATTTCACATTCGCCTCGGTGGCACCCACAGACGCTTGGGCCGTGCGGTGAGCGGAGACGCTCTGATCGACAGCTTGCTTGGCGACCGCTTCTTCCGCGTCTGCCGCCTCGTAACGCGCCAGCGTTGTGCGCGCAAGATCGAGGTTGGCCTTCTGCAGATCCAGGTTTTTCTCGGACTGTTGGAGATCAGCATGGGCCTGCTGCAGTTGCTGATAGACCTCAGGAGACTCTATCTCCGCCAAAAGCTGGCCCGCGGTCACCCGGTCGCCGATGTCCACGTATCGCTTTCGGAGATAGCCGCTGGTCCGCGCGTAGATAATGGAGTCCTGGATGGCTTGAGTCGTAGCGGCCAGTGTCAGGTCTGCTTCGGAAGCCGGCTCCGGGCGGATAACGTAAACCTGTGGTACGTTGTTTTGGGCCTTCTGGGCGGCCATGGTCAGCGCTTGATCATTGCGCAGCCGCGGAATCACACCGATCGCTAGCAGAAGCAGAAAAAAGCACACGATCCCAATCCCGATTAACATCATTGTTCGCGTTCCGGCTTGTGGTGTAGGACCATTCGAAGCACCGGCGTGACCGCCGCGTTCTGGCTCGGGTGTCTGAGACGGATGGTTGGTTTCGTCGCTCATTTGCCCTCCTCGCTGTCAAAGTTCTTGGGCGGCTTACGCCGTAGCACACTGTAGGTTACCGGCACGAAGAACAGCGTGTACAGCGTGGCGATCATCAGCCCGCCGATCACTGCCCGGCCGAGGGGAGCGTTCTGCTCACCTCCTTCACCCAAGCC
>VBKE01000494.1:0-2105 GCA_005879605.1 Deltaproteobacteria bacterium | reverse complement strand
CGCCTCGTGACCGCCGAACTCCGGGTGACGCTGCTCGTTGGCAAACGTGATCATCAGGATGCTGTTTGACGTCGCCACCCCGATCGCCATGATGCACCCCATCAACGCCGGTACGCTGATGGTCGTCCCGGTGACGAACAGTGCCCAAAGTATTCCCGCCAGAGCGCCCGGCAGCGCCATCAGAATAATCAACGGGTCCAGCCACGACTGGAAATTGACTGCCATCAGGAAGTAGACGAGCAGGACGGCAAAGCAGATCCCGAGCGCCAACTGGTAGAACGACTGGTTCATACTCTGAACCTGCCCGCGGACGACGATCGAGCTGGCTTTGGAGATCTGGCCTTTGTACTTCGCGATGATCTCGTTGACCTGGCTCGACACGGAGCCGAGGTCGGTGCCCTGGACGCTGGCATAGACGTCGAAAACCGGCTGCACGTTGTAATGGTTGAGCGACAACGGGGTGATGGTCCGATTAAAAGCGGCCAAGTTGGTTAGTAGCTGCGGCGAGGACTGGCCCGCGATCGCTATCGGAGTGCGATGCAACTCGTCGACGCCGTTTTGCGGGTTGAGCCAAAAATTCGGCGCGGTCGTTCCGCTGCCGGTCAATGAAATGAGCAAGCTATTAGCGACATCCCGTTGTGTCAGGCCGATCTGCTGTGCGAGCGCGCGATAACTATCGATCATGATCCGCGGCGCATCGAGAATCTGTTGCACGTGCACGTCCGCCGCACCGGGAACGCCTTTGAGCTCCTTGGCGATCTGTTGGGCAACCTGGAAATTCTTATCGGATTCAGCCAACGGGCCGGTTACCTGTATATCGATGGGGGCGGGCAAGCCGAAGTTAAGGATCTGGCTCACGATGTCGGCCGGCTGGGTAAAAAACTCGAGATCCGGGAACCGGCGCGGCAGCTGCTCGCGGAGCGTCTTTAGATACTCGGCGGTCGGCCCGTGCGTCGGATTGAGCGCCACCAAGATCTCGCCATCAGCCGTTCCAACCGTGACACTGTCACTGAGCGCCAGGTTAATCGGGTTCGGCACGCCGATGTTGTCGACGATTACGTTGAGCTCCTTGGCAGGGATGACCTGACGGATATAGTCCTCGACCTTCTGAAAGTAGACTTCGGTTTCCTCGATTCTGGTCCCCGCAGGGGCCCTCACGTGAAGCCGCAGCTGGCCGGCATCGACGGTCGGAAAGAAGTCCCGGCCGACGAACGGGTAGACGCAGAGTGAGGCGATCGCAAAGCCGAGGAACACCGCCATCACCAGGCGCGTGCGTGCCAGTGCCCAATCGAGCGCACCTTCGTAGGCGCGGCCGAGTCTCAAGAAGCTCGCCTCGAAAGATTCGGAGATCCGCCGGAAAAGTGACCGACAGATCGGCTGCCCGGCCTCTGCTGGCTGGTCGCGCTCTGAGTCGCGGCCATGCCGCGCACGCGCCTCGGGTGCGAGCAGGTACAGGACCATGGTGGGAACGAGCGTGCGCGAGAGGAGATAGCTGGCGAGCATCGCAAATACCACAGACATTCCGAGCGGCGCGAACAGCGCGCCACCGACACCGCCGAGAAACAGAATCGGGATGAACACGATGCAGATTGACAGGGTCGCGACAAACGCCGGCGTCGCCACCTCCGCTGCTCCATCGAGGATCGCTTGCCGGAGCGGCTTGCCCAGATCCAACTGGCGGTGATTGTTCTCAATCTCGACCGTGGCGTCGTCCACCAGGATCCCGACCGCCAGCGCCAGCCCGCCGAGGGTCATCACGTTGAGACTTTGATTCAGCATGTTGAGCACGGTGATCGAGGTGAGGATTGAAAGTGGGATCGACGTGGCGACGATCAGGGTGCTCCGCCAGGAGCCCAGGAACAGCAGGATCATCAGCCCCGTCAGGCAACCCGCGATCGCTCCTTCGCGAACGACCCCGCTTACGGCCGCGCGCACAAAGACACTTTGGTCGAAAAGAAAATCGACCTTGAGGCTCGACGGCAGGCCGGCCAGAATCGTTGGCATCAGCTGGCGCACCTGGTCTACTACCGTGAGGGTCGAGGCGCTGCCGTTACTTAAGATAGGCAGCAGGGCAGAGTGGCGCCCGTCGCGCCGCACCAGGTTCG
>VBKE01000342.1 GCA_005879605.1 Deltaproteobacteria bacterium | reverse complement strand
AATCGTAATCAACGGACAGCAAGTGACCGGACCACTAAAGGGCGTGATCGGGGCGGGGGTACTGGTCGTGGCGTTGATCGCTCTTTTTTGTGCAGCAATCCTCTTGGTGTTTGTCTTCGCGGGAATTGGCGTCATCGTGTTAGGGTTCTTTGTCTTTGTCGGTATGATTCTGGCGGGGCTGGCATTTCCTTTCTTGCTGCCCTTGCTCATTCCCTTGGTTATCCTTTGGGGGTTCGTCGCCATCACGCGGAGGACGAGCACATCATGATAGAAATGTCTTCTAACTAATCACGAGCTATAGGGGAACCGAATTCTATTTTGTTGACGGAAAGAAGATCAAACAGTAAGCTCCATAAGTTTTTTCCGCATGAGATATTACTTTGCGAAAGGAGAAAGCGATGTATGTGACGGTACGACGATACGAGGGCGTGACGAATCCTACTGAGGCTGGACGGCAGGTGAGAGAAACATTTTTACCTGTTATTTCTGAGATCCCAGGGTTCGTGGCGTACTACTGGGTTGACGCTGGGGGCGGCGTGATGATTTCCACCAGCGTTTTTCAGGATAAAGCTGGTGCTGAAGAATCAAATCGTAGGGCCGCCGCCGTGGTACGGGATAGTTTAGCTTCGCTGCTTCCGAAGCCGCCCCAGGTCACAGCCGGAGAGGTTGTGGCGCACAAATAAAGACACCCGACCGCGCCAGAAGACGTAGCAAACTATCCAACGAAGGCCGGAGAGGGAGGCGCGATGATGGCCATGGTCGGGAAGGGCTTATTGCAAAGGCGTGAACTTCGGCAGCCAAATTTCTGCTGATTGCTGTTCAAACTCGACGGATACTTTCATGCCGATCTTTACGTCTTCAACCGGACAGCCGATCACGTTGCTGATCATGCGCGGTCCTTCTTCGAGATCGATCCAGGCGATGACATAGGGGATGTCTTTTTCAAAGGCCTGGGACGCCGCTCGGCCGACGACTTGGCGGATCACGGTAAAAGAATAAATTTCTCCCTTGCCGCTGAGCTGCGTCCATTCGAGTCGTTCGCTGCCGCATTCGAAGCACGCGGGCCGCGGCGTCCATATATACGCGTGACAGTCCTGGCAGCGCTGCATGACGAGTTGTTGCTTCGCCGCCGCGTCCCAGAAGGGCTGCGCTTCGCTTGTAATCTGCGGCAACGGCTTTGTGAAATCTGCTTCAGCCATGATTAATTAAATTTGGCACCCTCACCTCTGTCCTCTCCCGGCGAGGGAGAGGAGTCGAGAGTCTCCTGCGAGGAGAGAGTTAGACTGCAGCCTGTAAGCGCTTCGTTTAGATATCAAGTGCCATCCCCTCACATGAAACGATCAAACCTGATTTCCGAGAACCGCTACCGCGCAGCAGCCAAGATTTTTTCCGTAGGGAAGGACTCCCAGTCCGGTAACGAGTCCAATCTTGGCGCCGGGGACTTGTCGGTCGCCGCCTTCGCCGCGCAACTGGCGCGCGGCTTCTAAGACGTGCAGCATTCCGCCGGCCGTAGACGGCTGGCCGCAATTGATCATGCCGCCGCCGGTCTGGATCGGCAGTTGTCCTTTGATCGTAAAGTCAGTCCGTTCGAAATAACCGATGTCGCCCTTGGCGCAAAAGCCGAGATCTTCGATCTGCAAATAAACGACGATGATGTAATCGTCGTAGAGCTCCAAGAAATTGATGTCGCTGTGCCGTACGCTAGCCATTTCCATCGCCACTTTCCCCGCATCGGCGATTCCCATGACTAACGCATCAGAGCCGGCTCGCGGGCCGTAGGAGGGATTACTGCGCTCCCCGAAACCTAGAATATAGACGGGAGGCTTACGCAATTTTTTGGCTCGTTCAGGGGACGCCAAGATATAGGCTTTGCCGCCGTTCGCCGGCAGCACGCAGTCGAGCAGCCGAATCGGATCGGCAACCAAACGAGATTCTTTGTAGCCCTGAATCGTGATCGGTTTTCGGAGATAAGCAGCCGGATTCAAGCTCGCGTGATAACGGCCAGCCACTGCGATCTTGCCGAGATGATCGAGCGTCGTGCCGTACTGATGCATATGGCGGCGCATGACCATGGCAATCTTGCTGTTTGGTCCCATTGTTCCGAAGGGTATTTCGAAGTCGCGCATGTCGCCGGGTTGTATTCCACCGCCATGGTGTTCCGAGAAAGGAGCGGCGGCGCCGATGCAGAGCGCCAGATCGATCATGCCGGAATTGATCGCGGCGCTCATCTGGCCCAGGAGCGAAACCGATCCCGCGCCGCCAGTGCCGCCGGCAAAAAGCATCCCTGGCGTGATGCCGACGATCTCCGCTACCTCTTCGGGCCAAAAAGGTTGTGGATAAGCGGTGGGGATCGTCACGCCCAGACCTTGACCGTTGAAATCTTTGAGACTGAGTCCGGCGTTTTCCAGAGCCAGATGTAGCGCCCAGGAAAGATACTCCGCGCTCGAATTGCGTGGTTCCCCGGGTTTCGACCCCAAGCGATCGGTGGGCGTTTCACCGATACCGACGATCGCCGCCTTGCCTCGAATGCTCATGGTGGTAGGCCACGGATCATATTTAAGTGTCGTCTTGATTTCAACTGAGCCCATCCGCCGTTCGGTGATGATTCGATTTCATTTCAACACCGCGTCAATGTAGGGACAGGTCCCCGTACCTGCCCAGTCCCGGGCGACCACAGGGGGTCGCCCCGACAAATGTTTGGAAACGGAAGCACACCTGTCTGTTCCCTTGACACAAGCGAACGCTGTCTGTACAGGATCGTGTGATGCTTAAACCGGAGTGCCTATGACGAAGCGCGTTAATCTTTCTCACGTGAATCCAATTATGACCGCGAGCACTCGCATGAAAGTGCTCTCCATGCTTATGATTGTTGGCAGCATCCTGTTACTTCTTCCAGCCGTTGCGCGCGCCGAGAAATTCGTGATCGCCTGGTCCGCGGTGAGCGCTCTGAATTCTCCTTTCTGGGTCATGAATGATGCCGGATTTTGGAAGCAAGAAGGTTTGGACATGGAGCTCGTCTACATCGCCACCTCCACGACCGTCGCGCGCGCAACATTGGCGGGCGACATTGTCATCTCGGGCTCCAATAGCCAGGTGATCGTCGATGCGGGATTGAGCGGCGGGGATTTGATCGCCATGGGCGCGGTCACCAACGTGGTCGCGTTCTATGTTATGGCGCACCCCGAAATAAAAAGCGTTTCCGATTTGAAAGGAAAGGCGGTGGGTGTCACGCGCTTCGGCGCCTCGACCGATTTCGGCATGCGCATACTGTTGAACAAATATGGACTGGAAGCGATTAAGGACGTGCCCTTTGTCCAAATCGGAGGCATGCCAGAGCTCAGTGCCGCGCTGTCAAAGAAAGCCGTCTACGCCGCGCCGATGTCCCAACCGATGGCCTATGTCGTGCAGCAGGCCGGCTTAAAAATGATTGCCAATCTTGCCAAAGAAGAGATTCCTTTCATGCACCTTGGCTTCCTGACATCGAGAAAATTCATAAGAGAACATCGCCCGCAAGCGAAGAGTTTTTTGCGGGCCTACGGCAAAGCCATTCAATTCATGTATACGCATAAAGAAGAGACCCGGGGGATCTTTGCAAAATATACCAAGATCAAAGACCAAGGAATGCTCGACGGCAGCATTCAGTACGCCTACGATTTCATGGAGAAGATTCCGCTCGTAAAGGCACAAGGGTTTCAAGTGACATTGGATCAAGCTGCCAGAACTAATCCGAAAGCAAAGCAAGCCAGGCCTGAGCAATTCTTCGACAACAGTTTGGTTCAGGAACTTATTGAGGAGGGCTTTTTCGTCAAACTATGGGGGAAGAATCCGTAGCGAAACTAACCACAGAGAATTTAACGCGGCGGCGCCGCAACCAAATAAAAGGCATCGAAAGATCCCCCTCTGACATCTCCCCCGTCTCGGGGGAGAGATGAGAGGGGGCCACGCGCCATTGCTGCAAATAGCATTTGCATCGAATAATAATGGCCCGCCAGAAAATTTGCGCGGACGGAGAAAACTTTCAAGCATAGTAGTACGAAGAGCACGAAGTTTACGATCAAAACATATCCGGTCCCTTCGTGACCTTCGCGATCTTCGTGGTTAGAGAGTAAATCGTCGAATCGTCCCCATCAGGACATAAGGGAAAAACACATGACACTGATTCTCAACAACGAAGACGTGCAAAGCGTGCTCACCATGGAAATCACCATGCAGGCGTTGGAACAAGCTTATGCGGAGCTGACGCGGCAGGAAGCGGTGTGCCGCCCGCGCATCGACATTCAGATTCCCACCAAAGATCCGAATAAGATCTATCAATGGGGAACCATGGAAGGTGGATCGACGTCAGGCTACTTTGCCATCCGAATAAAGTCGGACGTGATTTATGAGCAGGAATACCAGGGGGCAATTACACAGGAGAAGTACTGCGTGCGGCCGGGCCGGTTTTGTGGTTTGATCCTGCTGATCAATATTCAAAACGGCGAGCCGCTCGCTCTAATCAACGACGGCTACCTTCAGCATATGCGCGTGGGCGCCGATTCGGGGATCGGAGCGAAATATATGGCCCGTGAAGATGCGGAGGTAGTGGGGATGATCGGATCGGGTGGTATGGCGCACTCACACGTTGAGTCGTTTCTTGAGGCGAGAAGGATCAAAAAGATACAGGTCTATAGCCCGACCAAAGCTCATCGTGAAGAGTACGCGAAGGAGATCAGTGAAAAATATGGATTGGAGGTTGTGCCCGTGAGCACGCCCAGGGACGCCTATAAGGGGGCACACATCGTCGCTGGCTGTACGGACTCGTCAGTGCCGATTGTCTACGGCAAGTGGCTGGAAGAGGGGACACATGTCACTTGCGTCGGTGGCAAGCCGGACGAGGAGACTTTGAAGCGAATCGATGTCTCGTTACGTCTCGGCAATGCGCCCGCCCCCTGGGGTTTGCCCGACTTCGGACTCGCCGACGAACATATCACCTACGCTGCCAAGCCTACAGAAAACGCCGGCTTTCAGATGAAACGGACGGGCGAAAGGGGACATGGCGTGATTGCGAAAGATCGCGCTGTGTTCCTGGAGGAATTACTAACGGGAAAGAAGAAGGGACGAACATCACCGGCGCAGATCACCTATTCCGAGCGGGGGAACATTCAAGGCGCGCAGTTTTTCGCCGTGGCTGGAAGAGTCTATGAGCTCGCGAAGGCGAAAGGATTGGGGAGAGAAATTCCCACCGATTGGCTGTTGCAGGATATTCGGGATTAATGCCTCTTCGGAGATGCTGAACCCTTCGCTTGTCCGAGCACAGGTTAACACATGAAGAGTTTTCTTCCCTCTTGACGGGGGAAGATTAAGATGGGGGTGAAAAGCGCGCTCGTTGGTTTGTTGTAATGCACCCCCACTCTAACTCTCCCCCATCAAGGGGGAGAGAATGGATAGCAGTTCAACTGAGCTGATCGAAAACCGGGGAAGACGAGGTTCTATATGCCGCTTTTTCTAAACAACGACGACGTCGAAAAAGTTATCACGATGAAAGACACGATGGAGGCTCTGGAGATCCTTTATCGTGAATTGGGCGAGGGCAAAGCCGTCGGGGCTCCAAGGTCGGATCTACACGTGCCCACGGCTGCTGCAAAAAACGCCGAAGCGCCAATGGCTCACTATCTCAAAAGCATGAGCGGGGCATCGCCTCATTTCGGCACGGCGGCGCTGCGCTTTTCTTCGGATATCGTTACCTGGCGCCCGGCAGGGGACGGAATTCGACGTGAGAAGCTGCCGACTATGCCTGGGAACCGTTGGCTCGGAATCGTTCTGCTTTTCAGCTCTGAAAACGGCGAGCTCTTGGCGATTATGAACGACGGAGTTCTACAGCGCATGCGCGTGGGCGGAGCCAATGGTGTTGCGACCAAATATTTGGCGCGAAAAGACGCCGAGACGGTGGGACTGATCGGTTCGGGTTGGCAGGCGGGAACACAGGTCATGGCGGTTTGCGAAGCGCGCAAGATCAAAAAGATAAAATGTTACAGTCCGACAAAAGCCCATCGCGAGGCTTTCGCCAGAGAAACCAGCGCGCTGGTGGGCGTGGAAATCGTTCCCGTAGACACTCAGGACGAGGCAGTGCGGAACGTCGATATCATCATTACCTCGACGAACTCGCGGAAACCTTTCTTGGGAAAATCCTCGCTGGTGGAAGGAATTCACCTGAGCTCGATGCAAAGGGATGAGGCAGACGATGAGGCCCTGAGAATCTGTAATCCGCTGGTTCTCCATACTCAATTAACGGAGAACAACAGCACCTCGTCGGAACTGGCACAATTTGAGCGCGAGGATTTCAAGCTTCGCGACCATCCGACGACGCGAGGTATTGATTGGAAGTCTTTGCCAACCCTCCCGGATCTTCTGTGCGGCCGAATCCAAGGACGCGAAAGCGAAAAGCAGATCACGGGCTTCGTCAACAACATCGGGTTGGGCGCTCAATTTGCCGCTGTGGGCGCAAAGGTCTATGCGGCTGCGAAAGCTCGAGGCATCGGGCGCGAGGTGCCGCTCGACTGGTTTACCCAGGACGTGCATCCCTAACGCGTGGACAGTTTCGGGTTCCGAGTCTCGGGTTTCGCGTTTTGGAATGACTGAAGAGTTTCCTCGACGAATTTATGAAGACATTATTTCGCTCCATCTTGTCTGTTTGCTTGGGCGTACTCGCTGCTGATGCGTATGCCCAGAACAAACTCATGCTCGGCTATTCCTCGCTGAGCTCAAACCAAACGCCGATCTGGGTTGCGAAGGAAGAAGGATTTTACAAACGTTTCGGGGTCGATGCGGATCTGATCTTGATCGAAGGAAGCACGCGAGGCGCGCAGGCTCTGATCTCCGGCGACCTGCCGATGATCGGCATGGCCGGTCAGGCGATCATCAGCGCGCGGGCGCGTGGCTCCGATCTAGTCGCGGTTGCCGGCGTGGTGAACAAGATGAATTATATCTTTGTCGGCTCGCCGTCGGTCAAGAGTCCCGAGGATCTAAAAGGCAAGCGCATCGGCATCAGCCAGATCGGCACGGCTTCTTATCATGCGGTCGTGTTAGCGCTGAAGCAGTGGCGTCTGGACTCACGGCGAGACCGCATCACGATTCTTCAAGTGGGCACGCAAGCAGCAAGGGTAGCGTCGTTAAATTCCGGCGGCTGCGACGCGATCATCGTCAATCCCGGCCTTAACTCTGCGATGAAGCAGCGCGGCTATAACATCATCGCCGATTTCAGCGAAATGCCGATTCCTTATCCGCTGCAACTTATCGGCACCAGAGAACGCCTTCTAAAAAGCGAGCCGGACCTCGCGGAAAGGCTGGTCAAGGCCTATGTGGCGGGAAACAGTTTTACCCTGGATGCGAAAAACAAAAATCGTGTGAAGGCGATTTTGGCGAAGTATCTACGCTTGCCTAACGTCGAAGCGGCCGAGGAACATTACCAGTCAGCTCTCGCCGTAATACCGAAGAAGCCGTATGTCGATATGGCAGGTATATCGTCGATGATCGAGTTTCTTACCGAGAGCGATCCCAACGTGGCAAAAATCAAACCCGAACAGGTCATAAATCATGCGATCATGAAAAGGCTGGATGAGTCAGGTTTTATCGAGCATCCTTTCGGGAAGTGATTGAACGGCATAATTGGTCGATAGGTGACACTTGCCCGCAGGAGACGTCAACTCCACGGCTGTTCCTGTGCGGCGTTGGTTCCCGCGATTTTTCCGGCGACGAAACATTCCGTGATGTTCCCCGCTTCTAAGTAGAGATGGCCGTAGATCGAGCTGATCTCGCCGGCGACGTAGAGGCGAGGAATAGGTTTTTTCATCGGATCCAATACTCTTTGCTTGACATCGTGCTCTGGGCCGCCTTGGGTATTGTTAACGATGGGCCAGGCTTCCACGCAGTAGAAGGGTGGCGTAGCGATAGGGATCATCGTTTTCGGGGGCCTTCTGTAATCTGTATCGTCGCCTTCACGGCATAACGAATTCCAACGCTCAACGGTGGTTTTTAGAACCTTGGGGTTTACATCAATTTGTCCGGCAATATCTTCGATTGTGTTGCCTTTTTTGATCCAACCTTTATTCACTTCCGCAATATTATCGTCACTCCATTTCGCATCGTAGCGTTTGTCGTTGACGATGGGCATACCGATGGGTCCAAGCTTGCGGCCTTCTTCATCGAAGATCAGATAGCAGGGGATGCGCGGATAATCCTGAATGTCGGCATCGTAGAACTCCAGCGTTCGCGTGCCGGTGTCTTGAGGCGCCGGAGGATATTCATCCATGAAGCGCCTGCCGAATTTGTCCACCGCGATCCAAATCATCTTGCGATTTTCATTTCTCGGGCCGGCCCAGACGTGGCGAATCGCAAATGGGAACTCTGGAAATTTGAATCCGTAACCGCCGTGGAAATGCCACATGTGCCACAGCGTGGCGCCAGCCTTTTGCGCCATCTTGATGCCGTCGCCGGTATTGCCGAGATAAACCGGATAAACCGGTTGCGCTTCGAAGTATTGTAGCTTCATGGAGTCGTTGTTCTCGTAACCGCCGCACGCGAGAATGACGCCTTTTCTTGACTTAATGTTAATCGACTTGCCGTTATGCTCCGCTGTCAGTCCGAGGACTTCGCCGTCCTGGCCGATGATCAGTTGCTTTGCGGGAGTCGAAAGCATCACGTCGATGTGGCGCGCATTCACGTTGTCGTAGACGACTTTGAAAAGCCGGGCGCCGCCGCGGAGTCCTTTGGCCCAGGGAAATTCGGAATAAGCCGGGAAGTCCTTCAGTTTGATCGAGTCGATATCGTTGGTGCCGGGAAAAGGATAGGTTCCGTGGCCGCGCGTTTCGGTCTGGGTCGGCTCGGTGCCGCTCACTTTGGCCAACTCTTTGACCCAGTCGATGATTCCCACCATTTCTTGCGCCATCGTGCGGAGAATGTCGTCCGGAGTCGTGCCGTTGCAGGTACGCTTCAAATACTGGAAAGCGCCGTCGGCGTTCCGCGCAAACGCGACGCCACCGCCGGAGAGAATGGAGATGCCGCCAGGATGCGGCATCTTTTCAATCAACAATACGTTTGCGCCGGCATCATGGGCGGTGATCGCCGAAACTCCGCCCGCGGCACCATAGCCGACAACGACCACATCGACCTCTTTGTCCCAATGCTTTTGTCCATGACTCGCCATTCCAGAAGGCTCCTTCTCAGTTATCGACTCAATATCCTTCCTCTTGACGGGGAAGGATAAAGGAAGGGGTGATTTTAATTTTTGACCGGCACCCCTATCTTAAATCTTCGCCGTCAAGGGGGAAGAAATGGGATTTGGCAACTTGATTTGTGTAGGATCGGTATTCCATCCTCCAATACTCCAACACTCCATTCTTCACAATCTCTCTTCAAGCCAATCAAGCATGTACGGAACATTGTGCGCCCAATAATCGTGGCTGCAGTGGATTCTACCTCCGGCGTCGGATGGGTCATAAATTCTGAGCGTCTTGTCTTCAGCACCAATCTCATCGAACAATCGCTTGGCACCGTTAACCGCCATTAAAGTGTCGTCCGCCCCGTGAGTGATTAAAGTCGGGCAGGTGATATTCTCTGCAACCTTCGCCATAGTGTAATCCTTCAAGAGCCGACGGGCTTCCTCGTGACTGACGCCGCCGAGAAGACGTTGAACT
>VBKE01000341.1 GCA_005879605.1 Deltaproteobacteria bacterium | reverse complement strand
CTTGAACTACAAGGAAGTAAAACGATTTTTACAATGATGGATATATTCCCCACCCAACGCACAACTCCCCTTCCCGGCGGCTACATGGGCAAAATTCTCCGCGTCGACCTCACGACCGGGGCGATACGCGATGAGAACCTGCCGGAAGAGCCGGTCCTGAAGAAACTCATCGGCGGACAGGCGCTCGCTTCGTATATTCTAATGAAAGAACTGCCGCTCGATGCCAAACCCTTTGGCCCGGAGAACATCGTCGTCATGATGACCGGACCGCTCACCGGGAACGGCTTTACTCCGGGCGGGACCAAAATGACCGCCGTGTATTTAAGTCCCCTGACGAACACCACGCTGGGTCGAGGCGCCACCAGCGGCTACTGGGGGACGTATCTGAAAGCCGCAGGTTATGACGGCATCATCCTCAACGGCGCCTCGCCGAAGCCGGTTTATCTGTATATCTACGAAGGCAAGCCCGAACTGCGCGATGCCGCAACGGTCTGGGGCTTGGGAACCCGCGACACCGAAGATCGCTTGCGCGAACTCGTGGGGAGTCGCGACGCTAAGGTGCTCTGCATCGGACCCGCGGGCGAGCATTTGAATCGCGCCGCCATGCTCGCCAACGACTATAATCACTTCGCCGCCCATAGCGGTGGCGCTGTCTTGGGCTCGAAAAAGCTCAAAGCGGTCGTCGTCTCGGGCACCGCGCGCCCAAGTATTCGCGACAAGGCCGCGCTCGTGGACGCCGGTTGGCGCTGGCGCCAAACACTGGAGCAACACGATGTCAAAAAGAAGAAAACCAAGTATGGCCACGGCGAGGCCTGGGGCGTGCTCAACAATCTAAACTGGCGCAGCACCGATCTCTCCCCGGCCCACATCCATGGCTTTGGTGAGAACGACGTGGTGCTGCGGCCCTGCTTTCAGTGCGCCAGGCTTTGTCCCTGGGACGCAAAGCTCGGCGAGGGACAATTCAAAGGAACGGTCGTACACTTCAATGCCGGCGGCGAATGGCTGGATAGTTTTTTCAACCTCGGCATCAAAGGCAACGCGGTTTTGTATCTCGCCGAGAAAATCAACAACCTCGGTATCGAGTGCAGCCACTTTTCATGCGGCGCCGGCGTCGCTTTCGAAGCCTGGGAGAAGGGGCTTCTCGGTCCAGACAGAACAAACGGCTTGAGGCTCGAATGGGGCAACGTTGAAGCGGTCGATAAGTTGCTCGATATGGCGGCGCGGCGCGAAGGCTGGCTCGGCAATCTACTTGCGGAAGGTCCCAAGCAGGTTGCGGAAGCCATCGGTGGTGACGCCCCCAAGTGGGCCGTGCACACCAAGGGTGGAACGCCGGCGATGCACGAGTGGCGGCCTATGCTGGGACAAATGCTTCGCGAGCTGACCGCCAGCGGCGGCATGAAACCACAGGGCGGCGGCTCGATTAAACCGCCGCCGGATCTCCGCTATCGGGAAAACTGGGGCCCCCTCAGCAGCGATAGTCCGAATGGATGGGCTTGGTCGCACGTCCTGTCAGAGCAATATCGCCAGTTCACCGGAATTTTCGGCGGCTGCTGGTTTGCGCAGATGAACCAAAGGCCGGACGGCCTCAACAGCATCGTCGATTCTTTCAACGCCATCACCGGCTGGAATTTTAGTATGGATCAGGCCCTGGAAGCCGGACACCGCAGCATGATTCTTCAGAGCCTCTTCGGCACCCAGCGCGGCTGGATCGCCGACTTTGACTGGCAAGACGTCGGCCCGAGATTCTTGGAGCCGATTCCCGACGGAAAATACCAAGGCTTCACCATCGCCAAGTGGCTGCCCGATTTAGTTTATGAGTATTACCGCTTGTCAGGCCGCCACGAGAAAACCGGGCGCCCGTTCAAGGACACACTGGAAAAACTCGAGCTAGCAGAATTCATGGAGTGGAGCCAGCTCGACTAATAAGCTTCACGCAAACCCAGCCCCGATCAGCAAGCAAGTCCACATCATCTTTCAGTCACGCTTCGAAGCGTCTCCAACATCTCTGGAAGCAAGTAAGGTTTATCAACGAAGTCCTTGACGCCTGCGCGGTACATCTCGGTCTTCATCCGTGCGTCTAAGTAGCCGCTGGCAACGACGACGCGGACATCCGGATTTTCTTTCTTCATCTTGCGGAACACATCCACGCCGCTAACTTTGGGAAGACCGACGTCCAGCAGCACGACATCGATCTCAGTCTTATGACGGCAATAGCCGTCGATGGCCTGTTCCCCGTCCGCTGCCAGCAAGACTTGATAACCTTGCCGGGATAGGAATTTTTCCAGCAGACGAAGCATGAGTCGTTCGTCTTCCACGACAAGAATCGTTCTTTGGGCGTTGGCCCTTTGATTTCTTGACGAGCTTGTTTCTGGAACGTAGTCCATAGATTACCCTCCAGAGGAGCCGACCGGCAAATATACACGAAACGTCGTCCCATGCATCGGTCGACTCTCCACTCGAATAAGACCGTCGTGATTTTTTACAATGCCGTAAGCGACCGAAAGCCCCAGACCGGTTCCCTGGCCGCTCCCTTTCGTCGTGAAGAAGGGCTCGAAGATCCGGTGTTGAACTTTTTCGTCTATCCCCGTGCCCGTGTCGCTAATCGCGATGCATACGTAACGCTCTGCATTTGCTTCGCCGTCCTCTTGCAGGCTTTTCCCGGCGACAACCTGGGTCTTGAGGATCAGCCTGCCGCCATCCGGCATCGCGTCGCGCGCATTGACGCAGACGTTCAACAGCGCTTGGGTAATTTGGTTCAGATCTACCGCGACCGGGGGGAGATCATGATTCGAAGCTAAAGTCACCTCGATGCTTTTTGGAAAGGTTTGTTTGAGCAAATGCATCAGGTCATGGAGAAGCAAATTAACGTCGGTTGCTTCCAATCTGGGCTCGGCTCTTCGAGCCAGCGTCAACAGCTGATGAACGACTTCTGCTCCCCGTTCGGTTGACTCAACGATGACACTAGCAGTTTCCCCAACCTCCTCGTCCTTGGTGCCGGGCTCTTTGAGAAGAGAAGCGTAACCCTGGATAATGTTAAGTATATTGTTAAAGTCGTGGGCGACACCGGCGGCAAGTGTCCCGATACTTTCCATTTTCGTTCCTCCTCTGCCCGCCTCTGCTCGGTGACATCGTCGATCGCCAAAAGTATCAATCGGACACTGGCCCGCTGTTGATCATCGATCCTTCTGGCGTTCAGGGACATGATCTTGCGGCCGATCGCGGGAAAGTTGTGCTCCACCTCGAAGTTCTCGAAGTGCCTATCGCTCCGCAGGACTTCCTCCAGCAACTCCCGCAACCTAGGAATGTCCCACTGGCGCTCCCCTAGCTTATAGATAAGCCGGTTCTCCGTTACCTGCGGCGCGACTTGGAAGGTCTCGTAGAACGCCCGATTAGCGGACAGGACCTTCAGCTGAGGATCCAGCACGAGCAGGGATTCCCGAATCGTGTGAATGATGCTCTCGGCGTAATTGCGGGCCTCCATCATCGCCTCTTCCGAACGCTTCAGTCGGGTCACTTCGGTGAACGTGAAAACCACGCCGTCAATGACGTCGCCCAGCGTGCGGTAGGGCATGCAGCGCAACATGTACCAGAGGCCGTCGGATGTCTCCACTTCTTTTTCAAAGGACGTCAAGTTTCTGAGCACGGTAGCTGCGATGGCTATCGGGTCAACGTCAATGAACTTGTTTGAGATATGGCTGACCGGACGGCCCACGTCCGAAGGGATCAAGTTCAATAGCATGGTCGCCGAAGGCGTGAAGCGCCGGACAGAAAAGCCCTTGTCCAAAAAAAGCGTCCCGACTTCGGAGGAATTTAGAAAATTAGCCAAATCGTCGTTGGTCTTGTTCAGCTCTTCGACCTTGTCATTGAGCTGATTATTGACGGTGACCAGCTCCTCGTTGACGGATTGCAATTCCTCCTTTGAAGTTTCCAACTCTTCATTGGCCGACTGCAACTCCTCGTTGACGGCCAAAACCTCCTCATTGGCGGCCGTGAATTCTTCATGCGTGCTTTGGAAGCTCTCGATAGCGGTTTGGAGGTCCTGTTTTAGCCGCTGATTATCGGCTTCGAGCTGCGCCACGATATCGACGTCCTGCGTATGGGCTTCCTGGGCGCTCACGGGCGAACTCTTCGGCGGCGCCGCCGCAGCTTCAAAGATGACGGCGAGCAGCCTCTTATTTGACCTGGGCTCCACCACCGGCGCGATCGTCACGTCAACGAACTCAGCCCCATCCTCCCGATTGAGTTCGGAAAGCCGCAGTTGAACGGAACCGTTCTCGCGGACCGCCCGTTCGACCGCGAGACGGAGCACCAGAGAATGCTTGGCGTCGATCATTTCAAACAGATTCAGGTTGGCATCGCCGTACGGGTGTGCCAAGTACTTATGGGTTGGCCCGTAAAAGTGCGCGATTTCGCCAGCTTCATTGATCAAAACTATACTCGCGTTAAAATGCTTCAGGAGCACTTGCTGGTTGAGATCCGAGAGTTTGATAGGATGCTGTTCTTCAAATCTGGCAGGCCGGATCCCTGTTCTTATTGGCAAGCCACCTACGGGGAAGGCCACAAGTTGCCTGCGCTGGAAAATCCGCCAGCTTCTGGAGACCGGCTCAAACGGGTCGCTCTGTTCAATCGTAGTATCCGACTTGCCGAGAAAGAGATATCTGCCGGGCAGCAGCGCGAACGCGAATAAGTTGATAACCTTTCTTTGCACCTCAGGCTCGATGTAAATCATCAGGTTGCGACAGCTGATCAGGTCCATCCGCAAAAACGGCGGATCCGTGATCACGTTGTGCTCGGCAAAGGTGACGGCTTCCCGGACCCGCTTGTCGATCTGATAGGCGCCGTCCTTTTTGACAAAGAACCGGGCCAAGCGCTCCTCGGAGACATCGGCCGTGATGCTTTGGGAGTAGATCGCCTCGCGAGCGCACTTGAGAGCCTCGCGATCGATATCCGACGCGAAGATCTGCAAACTAAAGTTTTTTCTCGCCCGAGCCATTTCCTCCATAAGCACCATGACGACGGAATAGGCCTCCTCGCCCGTCGCGCAACCGGCAATCCAAGCGCGTAGAGGATTAGCATTATCTTTTTCCTGAACCAGGGGAACGATGACCTTCTCGCGCAGATTCTCAAAGGCCTCAGCGTCGCGAAAAAAACTCGTGACGCCGATCAGCATATCTTTCGAGAGCTTCTCCCGCTCATCCGGACGTTCGCACAGGAAGCAATAATAGTCGGAAATATCCGAGATCTGGCTGAGACCCATGCGGCGCTCGATGCGGCGTTGGACCGTGCTCCGTTTGTAACAGCGAAAGTCGCTTTTGTTCTGATCGACCAACAGATTGAGAATAGAAGAGACCACGTCGTCTAGCTGGTCGACATCGGCTCGGTCGTCTAACCGGGGCTGCTTGACGTACTGCAGAAGCTTACCCGGTATCTGCCGTATCGGCAGGACGTAATCGACCAGCCCTGTGGCAATCGCGCTTTCGATCATGGAATCGAACTGCGCCGTCTCGGGATTCTGGACGATCACGAGACCGCCTGCCCCCCGGATTTCCCTGATCCCAAGCGTCCCGTCCGAGCCGCTGCCGGAAAAAAGCACGGCTATCGCTTTCTCGTGTTGGTCTTGGGCGAGAGAGCGGAAGAAAAAGTCGATCGGCAGCCGCAAGCCGTCGCGCTTTACCGCCTCGGTCAGACGTAGCGTGCCGTCCCTCACGGATAGAAATTTATTCGGTGGAATCGTATAAATGCGGTTGGCCTGAATCGGCGATTCATCTTGGGCCTCGGCGACTTTCATGGTTGTCTGTCGCGCCAAGAGGCCGGCCATATGGCTCGCATGGGTCGGGTCCAGGTGCTGGACCACGACAAATGCCAAGCCGGAGTCTGCAGGCATCTCGCTGAAGAATTCCTTCAACGAGTCGATCCCGCCAGCCGAAGCGCCGATGCCAACTACGAGAACGGTTGAGACCGGCTCATCCATACTTTTACACGCTAGTCTCGCTCACCGGGCGAAGTCAAGAGGATTTTTTCCAACGTTCTCCACAGGCTCTGGAATCTCTGTGGCTTAGTTTCAGCGGAATCGACAGAGAATGCAACGGAGCCCCGAAAATTGACATGGATTCTCTCTAAACGACCGCACTTCTGTTTCCCTCGCAGACTTGTTGACGGGCGCGAAAAGGAAGTGATAAACGTGCCGTGTTAAAGCTGGCGATCCTTGAAAGGATACTGCATGGCTAAGAATTCAACCGAGACGCTAACCCAACAATACGGCAACCTGGTTCCAACGGGCCGGCTCATAGACGGCAAGGCGAGAAGCATCTTATTCGACGCGACCAAGTGCATCGGCTGCCGCCATTGCGTGCAGGCGTGCAAAGACTGGAACGATCACCCGCGCACGACTCTCTATCAACTATCCAGCACGAACTGGATCACCATGGAGCCGCCGGTGCTCGAAGGGCTCGCGCCGCTCTGGGCGCGGAACAGTTGCATGCACTGCGATTTTCCCGCCTGCGCCGCGGTCTGTCCTGTGGAAGCGATCACGAAATACGAAGAAGGCCCAGTCGTCATTAACCAGGAAGTTTGTATCGGTTGTGAGTACTGCATTCACGCCTGCCCCTGGGAAGTCATCACCAAAAACGACATTACGAGCAAAGCCAGCAAGTGCACCATGTGTAGTGACCGCGTCAGCGAAGACAAGCAACCTTTCTGCGTTCAGGCCTGCCCCGTGGGCGCTCTGGACTTCGGTCTGACGGAAGAAATCTCAGATAAAGCAACCCAGCGAGCAGCGGCCGTTAGTGGCTATCTTTACGGCGACAGGGAAGCCGGCGGCGGCAACGTTGTCTACGTCTTGAAAGAAAAGAGGGAATCCTACGGTGTGCGCGACATCGGCGAGCAAAAATTCCCCAAACATAAGATACCGCTGGGTCTCATGCTGAAAGATCTCTTTACGCCCCGCTGCGGCATTCCTGGCAAGCTGCGGGCCTTGTACCTCGCGATCATTCACCCGAAGCGGTTGATCTACCGCTACTTTTCGTAAAACACGATTTTTCTAGGACTCGATGTTTAAGTTGGGGCGCGCAAAGTCACTTTCGTCATTCCCGCGAAAGCGGGAATCCAGTGCATTCCTAAATCCTGGATTCCGGCTCGCGTCAGCTATCGCCGACTTGGCCGGAATGACGCCGATACTCGTAAAGAACTACTTGAGAAAACATCAAAGGCGGCTCCGGGCGATCACGTTCGCTACGTTCATTGTAGTTACAGGCGCCGATGCTCACGCCGAGAAAATCAGGACTGCCATTCCCCAGGCGAACCTCAACTATCTTTCAGTTTATGTCGCCGACGGCAAGGGATTCTTCCGCGAAGAAGGCCTCGACAACGAAACCGTAGTTATTTCCGGGCCGCTTTCCATCGCGGCTCTCTTGAGCGGCGATGTGGACTTCAGCGGCGCGGGCGGCAGCGGCATGCGCGCCGCGCTGAAAGGTGCTCCGGTCAAAGGCATCATGTTCCAGACCGACAGGGTCACGTTTTACCTTGTCGCCGATCCGAGCATTAAAAATGCCGCTGACCTAAAAGGCAAAAAAATCGCCATCGGCAGCCCGGGAGACACGCAGGACCGCATCATGACCATGTTTGCCGAGCGCGGCGGTGTGTCGGCGAAAGACATCACTCGAATTTCCATGGGCGCGGACACCAACACCAGAGTCATGGCGCTAAAAACCGGCGCGGCTCAGGCCACCACCGTGGACCCCGGCGGGCTTGTGTTCGCGCAAAAGGAAGGACTGCATTCCCTCGGCTTTCTCGGCGATCTCTTTCCCATGCCGTTTCAGGGTTTCGTGACCACAGAGAAAAAGCTCCGCGAGAACCCGGGGCAGATTAAGAGATGGCTCAGAGCCGCGATCCGCGGTCTCATGTTCGTGCGCGAAAGACCCGAGGAGTCCGTGGATCTCGGCATCAAAAAGCTCCAGCTCGGGAACGCCACGCGCGCCATGATCGTGGAAGGAACCAAGAATTATCTGCGAGCCGTGTCTCAGGGAGTGCCCGGCCTCCCTTCAGCGGAAGGCATAAAGAATTTTCTCGAATACGACATTAAAATCCCGATGCAGCTCAAGGAAGACGTCCCGCCGGAGCGCTTGCTGAGTTTACAACTCGTCGAAGAGGTGAAAAAAGAACTCGAAACCGCACAGAGGAGGCCCAGCCGATGATTTCGGAGAAAGATTTACGCGAACAGCTTGCCACCTGTACGCGCATTTTTGCGATGCAGGGAATGATCGGTGTCTTCGGTCACGTCAGCGTTTATCAACCCGAAACGAAGCGGGTCTTTATCACGCCGGGGATGGGCTCGGATAAAGGGAGTCTCCGCGCTGAGGATATGCTCATTACCGATCTTGACGGCAAACCGCTGGAAGGAAGAGAGGGGCCGCCGGTGGAATGGCCGATCCACACGGCCTTGCACGGCGCGCGCGCCGACGCGGTCGCCGTCGCGCACTTGCACACGCCCTACGCGACTCTCTTCACCATCGCGAAGCGAGAATTCCAACCGGTGACGTTGCAAGGCGCGATCTTCAGCGAGGGCGTGCCGCTTTACCCCCAAGCCCAGTTGATCACAACTCCGGCCCGGGGCAGTAGCCTGCTGAAAGTCATCGGCGACAAGCGCGCGGTTTTGTTGCGCGGTCACGGCATCGTGGTCGCCGGCCAAAATCTTCAGGAAGTTCTCTTCGCCTCCCTGGTGCTCGAAGATGACGCCAAAAAGACGATGCAGGCGGCGACCCTGGGCGAGGTCGGCACGATCAGCCCGGAGGAATGCCGAGCTTTCGGCGCGGAGATTGCGCTGGAGCGTCGGGCGCAAAGAGCCTGGAATTATTTTTGTAGTCTCGAGGCCCGTTGGGACCGCCAACCTGCCACGGGTAGAAGCGAGCTGTTTCCATAGGCCCCCTCTCTAACTCTCCCCCGTCGAACGGGGGAGAATAAAAGAGGGGGCTTGAACGTATTGAACGACTGGAACGACTGGAACGAAGGAGGCCTATTATGAGTGAAGGAGTACGCTTATACGCCGGTACCCAACATGGATTGTTGATCTGGCGCTCTAAGAACAGCGGATGGGAAGAGGTTGGCCGACATTTCAAAGACGGCATCATCGATGCCATCTTCGGCTGCAAAAACACACCCGAGCGGGTTTTCGTCGGCGTAACCCACGACGGCTTGTATCGAACGAGCGACGGCGGCGCGACTTGGGAGAAAATATTGGACGGCGACATTCGCTCCGTCACCGTCGATCCGACGGACGACAAGGTCATCTACTCCGGTTTTGAGCCGGTTGCTCTATTTCGCAGCGAAGACGGCGGAGATCATTGGGAAGATCTCACCGCGCTTAAAAAACTCCCCGACGAAGTGCGCAAGAACTGGTGGTTTCCGCAACCGCCGCATCTCGGCCACGTGCGCAATATTTTCATCCATCCCGATAATCCGAGCATCATTTATCTCTGCATCGAACACGGCGGCATCGCGTGCAGCTTCGACCGGGGCCAAAGCTGGGAAGATGTCAGCAAAGGCATCGACTACCTTGACATCCATGTAATCTCGAATCTGCCCAAGCGCATGGATCGCTACTTCGTCGCCACGGCTCGCGGTTTTTTCACAAGCGACAAGCCGGAGCATGGCTGGGTACGCGCCGAGAATGGCCTGAGCCGAAATTACTTCCACGATTTTCTCTTCTTGCCGCCGGATAAACCAGGCGAGAGCCCGATCATGCTGCTCGCAACGGCCGACGGCTCCCCTGGCTTCTGGCGCCGGGAAAACCGCGGCGCGCGGGCGGCGCTGTTCACAAGCAACGACAACGCGCAATCATGGCAGAGAGTCACCCACGGTCTGGCGGATGATCTGGATTCCATGATCTGGGCGCTGGTCCATCACCCTCACGAACCGAAAACCGTCTTTGCCGGCATCGGCAACGTCTCCCGCGGTCACGCTTCCGGCGCCGGCGGTGCTGGCGACCTTATGATCAGCCGCGACAGGGGTCACAGCTGGGAGCGACTCGACATTAATTTGCCTGCGGACCGAGTACTGTGGGCGGCTCCGGAATAGAAAGGCATGAGCGGATCTTTTGAATGAGTGACCGCTGCATTGTCCCAGAATGACACCTGACAAAAACGCCGTTACGAGACAGTCGGTCAGAGGAACACAAGTGCCGACACGAACATCAGGCGATTATTCCGATTTCTTTCCAGTCCGGCGACAGACCCGACTACCGGGCGGATACATGGGCAAGATTTTGCGCGTGGATCTTGGCACGGGAAAACTGGCGGGCTTGAATCTTCCCGAAGAAACGCTTTTGCGAAAGTACTGGGGCGGGCAACTATTCGCCGAATACGTCTTGCTCAACGAGCTGCCAGCCAACATCGACCCCTACGACGCAAAGAACGTCATCGTTGGCATGACCGGTCCAGTCACCGGCACGGGTTTTACGCCCGGCGGGACGAAGACGTGTTTCGTCTATCTCAGTCCCGCGACCCGCTACACCCTCGGCCGCGCCGCCACCAGCGGCTACTTCGGAACGTCGCTCAAAGCGGCCGGTTACGACGGCTTGATTATTAGCGGCTTAGCGCAGCAGCCAACGTATCTTTACGTCGGTGAAGATGCGGTCGAACTGCGCGACGCCGGGCGCGTCTGGGGTAAGGGCGCGCGCGAAACCGAAGAAATGCTGCGCGCCGAGTCCGGCCACCCGGACGCGCGCATCGGTTGCATCGGTCCGGCGGGCGAAAATCTCGTTCGCGCGGCCATGTTCGTCAACGATTACAATCACACCGCCGCTCATGGCTTGGGCGCTGTGATGGGTTCCAAGAAGCTGAAAGCGATTGTCGTCTGGGGAACACAGCGACCACGGGTCGTCAGCAAAGAGAATCTGATCGATGCCGGTTTGCGCTGGAGGAAGGCGTTGCAGCCCCGCGTTTACACCGTTGCGCAAAAGCAAAAGAGCGTGGGTCACGGGGACTCTTGGGGCGCCATCACGAAATTGAATTGGCGCAGCACGGTCATCACCGACGAAGCCCGCGGCTTGGACCAAAACCACGTGGTGCTGCGTCCCTGTTTCCAGTGCCCGCGCCTGTGTCCGTGGGACGTGGAAATCGGCGAAGGACGCCACACAGGAAAAATCGGCCACTTCAACGCTGGCAGCGAGTGGATGGACACGTTTTACAATCTCGGCTTCAAGGGCAACGATGTTCTCTATCTCTCCGAGCGCATCAATGATTTGGGCATCGAGTGCAGCCACTACGCCTGCGGCGCGGGCCTGGCCTTTGAGGCCTGGGAGAAAGGCGTGCTCGGTCTCGACCGCACCGATGGCCTCAAACTCGAATGGGGCAATCTCGAAGCCGCGGAAACTCTATTGGAGCGCTGTGCCCGGCGCGAAACCTGGCTCGGCAACATACTCGCCGACGGGCCAAAAGAATTTGCGGAAATTTTGGGCGGCGAGGCAAAGAATTGGGTGGTTCACACCAAGGGCGGCACGCCGGCGCAGCATGAGTGGCGTCCTTTGCTGAGCCAGATGCTGCGCGAGCTGGTCGCCAGCGGCGGCATGAAGCCGCAAGGTGCCGGCGGCACAGAGCCGCCGCCGGATCTCGCCTATCGCGAAAAATGGGGCCCGCTGGATATGCAGAAGCCCAATGGCTGGACGCATTCCCATCTTCTGACGGAAAAATATCGCCAGGCCTGCGGCATGATGGGCGCCTGCTGGTTTGCGCTCAACGACAAGATGCCCGACGCGTTGAACAGCATGGTCGATTCGTTGAATGCAACCACCGGTTGGGATGTGAGCCTCGATGAGATGTTGGATGCGGGCCATCGCTCGATGATCCTGCAAAGCGTTTTCGGAACGCAGCGCGGCTGGATCGCTGAACATGACTGGCAGGACGTTGGGCCGAGATTTTTGGAACCGATTCCCGACGGCAAATACAAAGGCTTCACTATCGCCAAATGGCTCCCCGATCTGGTTTACGAATACTACCGGTTATCCGGACGGCATGAAAAAACCGGCAGACCGTACATGGATACGCTCACGAAGTTAGGGCTCGAAGAGTTCAAAGAGTGGAGTCAGTTGGATTAATGTGATTTCTCGAGAGTCGCCGAGGAGTACGATTATGTTAAAAAGACTATCCGTAACACTTCCGCTACTCGCCTTTTTCTTTGCGTCGGCTCTCGTTAATCCCTCTGCTGTCCAGGCCCAGTCCGGACTGAAAAAGGTCCGTATGGGAAGCTCCTCGACCAACGTTTCTTTCCTGGCGATTTACACCGCTCTCCACCGTGGCTTTTTCAAAGACGAAGGCATCGACCTGGAGATCGTGTTCATGCCCGCCAACTTGGCCAGCGCCGCGGTACTGAACGGCGACCTTGATTACAACGGCGCGGTGACGGGAACCATCGGTGCCGCGGTTCGTGGCCAGCCCATGAAGGTATTGCTCTTTACCGTCGCCAAGCCCTTGCTATTTCTGATGAGCAAAAAAGACATCAAAGATATTAAGCAACTTAAAGGAAAAAAGATCGCCGGCAGCTCTCCGGGCGGCTCAGCGACGCTTCTCGCGAATCAAGCTCTGAAGCAGATTGGGCTGGAGCCGGGGAAAGACGTTTCGGTTCTTCAAATGTCTGGAAACGCCGCGAGTCGTTATGCCGTTTTGGAGTCCGGAATCGTCGATGCCTCGCTGCTCTCGGTGCCGGAAAATATCATCGCGCAGGAAAAAGGCTATCATGAGCTGCTTTTTCTCGGCGACATCGTGGAATTTCCGCAGAACGGTTTCGGCACATCGGAGAAAAGAATCCGCGAGAACCCAGACGAGGTCTATCGAATGGTCCGCGCCACGCTTCGGGGCCTTCAGTTCGTGTGGGAAAAGAACAATCAGGAGGCCGTGACCAACATCCTCATGAAGCAATGGAAAGTGAACGATCGCAAGATGGCCGCAGAAATGGCCCGGCAAGTGAACCGCGTCTTGACCAAAGACGCCTATGTCAAGCCGGAGTCCGTACAAGTCCTCATCGATCTCGCGCGTGACAGCGCCAAAGTAACAAAGCCCGTATCCGTCGCAGATGTGGTGGACTACACTTTTCTCGACAAAGCACGGAAAGAGCTGGGAATGGCTCGGTAGTTTCGGGTTTCGAGTTTTGTGTTTCGAGTTCAAAAACCCGAAACTCGAAACTCGTAACTCGAAACTGATTCATATCAGCGGATCGATAATGATTTTGATGGACTCCCGGCCATTCGCTGTGAGTTGAAATCCCACGCCCGCTTCGGCCAAAGCCAACCGGTGCGTGACCATGT
>VBKE01000493.1 GCA_005879605.1 Deltaproteobacteria bacterium | reverse complement strand
GAGAAACTCCCCTTCTTTTATCAAGCTGAAGAGTTCATCGCTCCGGGACCAGGCGGCGTAGAATCTCTCTTCCAGATTTGCAACGCCCCTCCGGTCATGCATTGTAGCAAGGAAAACACGTCGTTCGACCTCCTATAGTTATCTATATACTAAATAGATGTTTCCTATAACAAGACCTAATCAAAAAATTTTCATCTGGCTAACATCACTTCGTCAGAAGGTGCGTCAGGCGAGGTGAAGAAAAAACTTCCAAATGCAAAACAAGGCGGACCATCGGTCCGCAAATGAGCAGCAAACGTCTTAAAAACAGTCCGTGTGATCGAAACAGAGGATCGATGGCATGTTATATAGGCGCCTCGATAACTCAGCGTCATTTTAATTGTCTGTGATAACGGACCGATTAAGTCCTAAATGCCGCACAAAAGCGCATTGAAAAAACGTCCAATCTTCCTCGTATCAGCCGTATTCCCGCACTGGCACATCTGTCGCTGTTTCTGACAACCAAATGCTGGGCGGCGCGTCTACTCTAAACCCAAAGGAGGAGAAAAGATGCTGAATTGGTCGATAACGTTTCTTGTAATCGGACTTATCGCGGGAGTTCTCGGCTTTAGCGGGGTAGCTGGTGCTGCGACTCAGATCGCGTGGATTCTTTTTGTGATTTTTCTAGTACTGTTCGTCGCCAGTCTGGTCATGGGCCGTGGCGGACCGCCAACTTAGTAAGGCCGTGGAATTCGTAGCGGCTGGTTATCTTAAGTAAGGTTAACTTGCTCGGCGCTGCGTAGAGTTTCCGGCGCCGAGCAAAGTAAGGAGGATCTATGTTTCAGGGAATAATCTTATGGTTCTTAGGAATACCCTTGGGCGTAATCATTTTGCTTTGGCTCTTTGGATTTCTGCATTAGACGACGACAACGAGCGAAAGTGGTATGTGCCCCGCGGGCTTACTCTGGATTTGAGTCTGCGGGGCAAAAGTTATTCTAAACAATAAAAAATTGTATTCCCGCTTTATGTTTGTACACAAACAGAATTAAGGACCAACTTTCCTGCTGAGCGGACATTCTCGCCGCGCAATCTGCTTGTCTTACTTTGTTTCAAAAAATTTGCATCGTCCCTGTACACGTCACACTTTGACGAGCTTCACGGCACTGACTACGACAAAGCTCTCGGTTCCGGTCGTTGACAGAACTATTCTGTTCGGGCTGGGGAATCCCTTATCGAAGGAATACACACCGAGATCATCCCAGTCGCCGCCCTGACCCGTCGACTTTTGGTCCAGGGTAAGATGTGAGGCTCCCGCGGTATGACTGATCGTTACCGGAACGTTGTCTGATCGTTGAGCATCGATCGAACTACCGGCTGGATATTTGATACAGACGCGATAACTGCCAGGTTCCGGAATATTTAGCGCGAACGTCAAGGTCTTTCCTTTTCCTTGATTACCATCCGATAAATACCCCTGGCCGATGTAGCCGAAGGCACTCGAGCGATATTCCCAGGTCGATGGCGGAGTTTGTGACACAGCACCATTCGGATAAGTCCCAGACACGTCCAAGACGATTGCGCGGCCAGTTACAGTCCGGTAAATGTCCTGCTTTTCTTTGAGCTTTATGAGCGGAACCTTCTGAACGGCAAAGCCCTGACTTACCACCAGTGAAGCAGCGATCCCCGCCGCCTGCCCGAGCGCCATCAGCACCGGCTCAACGCGCATTGAACTGAATGCGACGTGTGACGCGCTCATACAAAAAGTCACGAGAAGATTCGTACATTCCGTCATCTTCGGCAAAAGAACCCGATAAGGGATCTTATATCCCACAGGAGGGTTAAAAGTGTTCGGCCCTTCGTTTTTGACCTGGCCGTTCGCGATAACATTCTGGACCGGGTGGGTATCGACCGTATAATAGCCGAGCGCGATTTCATCGGTGAACCCGTTTGCGAGCGTCATATGGTTTTCGTTCATTACGAAATCGCCGATCAGCCGCCGAGACTCTCGGACATAGAGTTGTGGGGAGAAGCCGGCTTGCGTGCCGAACTCATCGGCGCAGAGGCCATAAGAGGCAACGGATGCTTTTAAAGATGGCGCCACGCGGGCATCCACCTGAATCCATCTGAACAGTCCGAGCGTATAGTTCTTGATGTTCTGCAGGATTTGTTCACGGCGTGACCACGAGGCGCTCACGTATTCGGTACATTCAGGGCTGACGTAGTCAAGGGACATGGGCCCTTGGCTGTTCACGTCGAATTTGGATGGATTTTGTAAATTCGTTAGCATGAACAAGTCAGTCATCGCATTGGCTTTTAGTCCAGCAGCGATCGCCCGACCCAGCAATTCGTATTTGAGCGGATCGTAATCTATCGGGTCCTGGATCGGGAGCTGGTTTGACTTGTCGTTGGTGAGCACGAGTCGGTAGCAGAAGGCTTCTACCCGTCTGTCCTGCGATCCACCCGACGGAAGAGTCGATGCAGATACGAAAGGCAACAGTCCGGAGGCTGGATCCCCAGCCACGACGTAAGGACTGACGCCATCCGGAAACTGCGATGCCGTTTTGTTCAAATCTCCAACGCCATTGTGGCTCTCACCATAAACTGCATTCGCTTCGCGGCCGATAAAATAGGAACAACCCGCCTGTGCCAGCAAATCCCCCTCGTAAGAAGCATCGATGAATACCCCCGCTTGTACAGGTCCGATAGTGTCAAAAGTTGCCGCGACTATCGTCCTGTCGTTTATCTCGACCGACTGAAGCTTTGCATTTACGATTGGGTGAATGTGATGGTGGGCAAGAAATCGCTTGAAGAAAGCCAGGTTGACGCTCGGCTCCCCGTTATAGCTATGAGTCCAGAAGTTGTTCTGGCTCTGATAGTAACCGTCCCTCGCGATCGCCCCGTAAAACTCGTCGGGAAATCCGACGACCACCGCCTTGCTTACGCCTTCATCTACATCCGTCCGGGCGATACCCCCAGACACCGTGCCACCGATCCAGTTTGTCGGCTCTATGAGAACGATGGAGCATCCCTCCCTAGCGGCGGCAATTGCGGCGGCAATGCCGCTGGGGGTTGCACCGTAGACACAAATATCCGCTCTCATGTTTAGAGGATGAAAGGAGCAACTCCCTTAGTGGTCGAGAGAGCTTGCCCAGGTTGTTTGTTACGCCTAAAAAGCCTGTACCTTTGGACCCTGAGGCGCACTGACTCAACTGTGCGATTGTCTGACTTTCGCCGCCTGCTGCCCGAGCGCTCGGCGTGTCTTCTTTGGCAAATGTTTCAAAGTTTGTTTTCGTTTTGCAGCCCGTGCGGCCTTCTTTATGTTCTTACGTGCTGCCGCGCGTTGCTTTTGTGTAGCCATAAAACCCCCTTAGACAAATCCTAAATTTATCCTAACAAAAAGGTCGCCAGTTCAATCGTATGAAACTTCTCTCGCCCAGCAGTCTCAACCTACATAGAGGCTTTTGCGTACACGTATCTGATAATTCCCGGCGGTGTCTCTCGGCGATTCAGCTGCGGGGGCGATCCAGCACACC
>VBKE01000465.1 GCA_005879605.1 Deltaproteobacteria bacterium | reverse complement strand
GCCAGGATCTGCGTGACTGTGTGCTGCATGTTTTTAATTGCTTCGCTGTCAGACTGCTTGCGTAAATCTGTTCCGCGGCAACCTTCTTGTCGTAGGTAGCAAAAGCCCACAGAACTATTCCTGCAATAACTACACTGGGAAAAAATAACAGGTCGATGAGTTCCATCTTGTGTTCTCCTTACTTATCTCGTTTGGACGAGCAATGACCGTGCCACCACCGAAACCGAAGATCGTTGATCAAGAAATATGATTTTTCAGGCGCAAAGCCTCTGCGGTCGGGAAGCCATAAAAAATAATTGCCGAAAGACCATTCATGGTGAGCTTTCCCCCTGCCAACCGGTTAGCAACGTAGCTCATAAGGCCGCCAGCCTCGACAAACTCACTGCTATGGTACAGACCGGGGAGCCGGCTCTTTTCGGCCAGTGATACAATCAGCTTTCGAAGGACGTAGAATAAAGAATTACGCAGCACCAGAAGACCATCTACCCGTCCTCGCGTCGCGTCTTCAATGGCTCTATCAAGGTCACCTGAAGTTCGGACCTCTGCTGGTGCGATCCGGTCGTTGAAGTAGATGACGACGGAGAGCACGTCCTGCTGCATCGTCAGGTCACCTGGAACTGAACTTCATAATATGCGGAAATTCACAAAGCAGGGTCCGCGGAGGCACAGACTACAGACTGGAGTTTAGCGCGCGGCGCGCGGTTCACGCAAATTTTGGAAGACCCACCGCAGAGGCGCAGAGTACGCGGAGGAACTATTTTATTATTAGGAATCTTTTCCGAACTCTGCGTCCTCAGTGTCTCGGCGGTGAATTCTCCCTAATCCTTTGGTTGCGGCTCTGCCGCGCTAGGTTCTCTGTGGTGAAATACTCTCCTCTCCGACTCTACGACTCTGCGGACGTGAGAAAAAATCGAAGTTTGGAGATATGAGTCGTTCTCGCATGTCAGCGGTCTCTCAGTTGTAGAAAACCACCCGTGCTCAGCGGTTGTAGCGATTCGGACATGCGGTTGGGCTCATCAGCCGCCCAAACTCGCGATTTTTCCGTCTACAAGACCTTCTTCCTCCCTTTTACTACGCCGCCGTTGCCGCCACCTTTCCTAGTCGCCGCCAGCGTAGACGAATCCACACACGGATGTTGTAGGTCAGACACGCCCACAACGCTTCCATCCCCGCCTTGCTTAATCCGCGCACACTGAACTGGCGCAGTCCAAACTTCTCCTTGATCCACAAATTGGGCGTCTCTGCCACTTGCGCTCTTTGCCGATAGATCTCGCGCGCTTGTTCGCTCGCCATCCTCTGACGGAACTCCGTTACCTCGGCCAACTCCTCACCGCGATGCACCGATCGGCCCGTCACTCGATTGCCAAGACAACATTGGCTCTTAACCGGACATCCCTGGCAATCCGATCTCTGTGCGCGATACCGGTAGCTCACCTGCAGGTGCCGTTCTTCTTTCCCCTCATAAGACAGAATCTTTCCCTGCGGACACCGATAACTGTCATTCTGGGCATCATAGACAAACTGCGAGCTGTGATACTCAGGGCTTACGCCGCGTCCTTCATAAGAACTCTGTCCCTTGCCCGCCTCATCCACACAGGGCGCGATGAACTCGATTTCCCGCTGGTTCATCGCCACAATATTGTCCCGACTGACAAATCCACCGTCGGTGACCACCTCTTGGGGAGTCTTGCCGAGATTCTGTTCCACTCGCTCGATGCCAGACTCTAACTGTTCAAAGTCATTGCCCGCTTGCACGACTCCCACCGCCACCACCACGCCGCTTTTCGCATCCGTGTCGATCTGCACGTTGTAGCTCGGCGCATAACCGCCGTCGGGCTGCTTCATCACCCGGGCCTCGGGATCAGTGCTGCTCACCCGTCGGTTCTGTGGGTCTTTGCCCCGGCCTTCTTCGGCCAGCTTCTCAAATTCCTCAACTGCCTTCTCCAACCGCTCCTTTCGCTCGCGCTGCGCTCGCTGGCGTGCCTTGGCGGCCCGCCGGCTCGTTTCCTCTTCGCCCATCTCTTCCACCGCCGCCACTTGTTCCGCCGCTTGCTTGAGCGCCTGCTCCACTCGCTCTTTTCGACGAAAACTGTCTGACGCCGCTCGCGCTCGAATCTTGGTCCCGTCCTGCATCACTCGCTCTAGCGTGATCAGTCCATCGGCGCTCAACAACCCCAATATCTGCACGAACAGTCCCTGGAGTGCCTTTTCGTGTTTGACTCGGAAGTCCGTCAGCGTGTGCGCATTAACCACCCTCCCTCCCGTCAGCCACTGATACCCAGCCTCCCACTCGCACATCTGCTCGATCGCTCGCCCCGACCCCACTCCTTCGCTGTACCCATACACCCATAAGCTGATCAATAACCGCGGCTCCCACGCCGGCCGTCCCGCTTCACCCTCCACCGCTCGGATCTCGCCACTGTACCCGCTCAAATCTAGCTTCCCCACAAACTCCCAGATCGCTCGCGCGGGATGTTCTTCTCCGATTAACCGCTCCACATCCACCACTCGCCAAAACAACTGCTCTCGGTCAATCACCTCATAGCGCGGCTTTGCCCCTCTTCTCTCGTCCTCTTGCTTCGCCTCAGTTTCTTCTCTGGCAAGATCGCTTTGGAAAACCGCTCCCAACCCCGGCAAATTCCGTTCGCTACCCTCTCCTTGTTCTCCCACCTTGTTACCCCCAAATATTTCTTATGCGCCGCGTCTAATTGGCTGCTTTCTGACCTGTACTATGCTCTAGCCTTGCTCAGCCATCGAATATATAACTAATCAAGTGGATATGGGGGATTTTTTCTCACGACCTGCGCCTCCGCGGTGAGTTCTCTTCTTGAAGGAAGCGACGCGAAAGCCGGATTTACCCATCTTCGAAATCGAGCAGCGATTGCTCGTTATCTTCGAGCTACCGTGATCGTGTTGGTGAAGCGCGTTCAATCTGACGCATCAGATTTCGCAGGCTTTATCGCCTACGGGCTGGCAGGCGCTGATTGCTACCGGCCCAAAGGCTTTGGTCCGCCGTAAGACCTGATAAGATGAATTGAGTGCTCGTCAGCGCGACGTTACAGACAGAGGAAAATGTCCATGCTCCTGCGAAACAGGTTCTTAATCGCTCTTACGTTGTGTGCTTGTGCTGGAGTCAGTT
>VBKE01000464.1:1127-3920 GCA_005879605.1 Deltaproteobacteria bacterium | reverse complement strand
TTTGCAGAAATTCCAAGCTTTAGGAAAGGCCATGCCAAGTAATATGATGCAGGCCTTCTAACATAATATGTCCACTTGAACTTCTTTTCCTTCTCCTTGGCAATCAGATATCTGTCCTTTATTTCTTTAATAGATATTTTCGACATGCTATCTCACTTTGCAGAAAATGTGATGGTCATGAAATTTCTTCATACAAGAGTTTCTATCTGTGGCAGAATAATATTTCTGGCATAATTCATGTCATCTATTGTGTCAATTTCTGTCCATGACAGACCATTTGTGCTGCACGCAAAAAAACAGTCTTCTTCTTTTGCAACGAGGTCGAAGGCATCTTCATAATACAACGGGTATTTGTGTTGGGACAACAATTGTTCAGCTTTTTTTGTCACTTTTGCAGCAACATCGCGGGAAATCTTCATAATCCCAATATACTCTCCATCAGCTTCAGATGGATCCAATTCTTTTCTAATTTCCTTTATAACCTGCCCGTCTCTTGTCTTAACTTTCATCTCTTCTATTCCAAGCGGCTTGCAATCATCAATAAGGAGTGCAGAAGGATTTTGATTGTTTTTTAGTAGGGCAAGAACCCCAAAATCGAAAACAACATCGCTATTGAAAAGGATAAAGTCCTCGTTCATCTTATCCCTCGCGAGCCAGAATGAATAAATGTTCCCAATCTCAAGATTGTCATTCGTAACAAATTCGAAATTTAAATCATGTTCTACAAGATTTTTTGAACAAGATAACGCATGGGATTGTAACGTTGATCCCGCATAACCAGTGACTACCACAATGTCACTTATTCCAATGTTGTCCAACCCCAGTATTATTCTGTCAAATATGGTTTGATTACCCACTGCCAAAAGTGTCTTCGGTAAACCTTTGGTATATGGACCCATTCTGGAGCCCAGACCTGCGGCGAATATGATTGCTTTGTTTAATTGTGACATTAACTAATGGTCAACGTGTCAACTTTGTCTATTCTGATAAACCTTATGTAACTGCAGTGACATGACGCTGGAAGTGAACTCCATTCCGATCGACTAGCGGCCGTATGCAATCTTGATTGCCTCTTTTATCTCTTTGTCAGAAACTAGATTCAATATGGTAAATCTATCTTTTCTTGTAGCAGGTGCATTTCTTATAGCATCCATGAAAGTGGACATTTGTATTCCCAAGTCCTCTGGAGTATCTGGGAAATCTATCCGCCTGTAAAGCGCGGTCAAATCTGAGATATCTCTTTTTCTAAGAGTGTGTGTGAATAGAGTTGCGAGACCTACTTGGAGACCGTGAGGCTTTGCATGATTAAGAAGTTTATCCAATGCGTGACTTATCAGATGTTCTGAGCCACTGCAAGGTCTTGAAGAACCCGCCAATGACATTGCAATCCCACTTTGTATTAGGCCTTCTGCTAGGGAAATTAGAGTGTGCTCATCAAGAAGTGATGATCCATTTCTAATAAGATACTGCATGAAGCCCTCAACAGAGTTTCTGGAGAGGATCTCAGCGAATTTGTCAATTTTCTCTCCGACATGTTTGCTGGCTAAATTCCAATCTTCAATAGCTGAAAAGTTGGAAATCAGATCTCCTATTCCAGCCAGAATTGTACTCTTCGGGGATTTCCTGATAATATCGATGTCTACAATGATTCCAATAGGTGGATTGGTTCCTATGCTGCTTACTCCATGTTCTGTCTGGACCACAGAGACAGGCGACGATATGCCGTCATTTGACAGAACAGTGGGCAGAGCCAAGAAAGGCTTGTTCAACTTGTAGGCGCAAAACTTGGTTATGTCCAATACTTTTCCTCCGCCTGTACCTATGACTAGAGAGGGCTCGAATATTTTTATCACATTTTCCACTTCCTTGATTGATTGTATATCATTGTTCTCTACGTCCACTCTTGATGAGTCTCCCTCGATAGACCTTTGCACAAGATCTCCAACAGATTTTGTGAAATTCTTTCCTGAAACTATAACGGTCCTTGTCGATTCGACTTTTTCCAGATTCAAAATCTCATTGATCTTCGTAATGCTTCCTTTATTGACATAGAAGAACCTTGGAATTCTAACTGTTCGAGTTAGCAATTGCTATTCATGACCTACTAAATCTTTACTTTCTGTTTACGATAATGCCAATTAGCCGCATTATCTCAACCTTTGTTGTCACTCTGTACACTATAGAGAATGCAACGTAGCAGGAAATTGCCAGAATGATACCTACTAATACTTGGTTCAAAAGGACGAAGATGTAACCTATTACTAATCCACCCAGGATCGGTACGAAAGGCTTAATTATACTTCTTGAGGATATTATCAGTTCTTCCTTTTGTTTTAGAACTATCAGTGACAAAATCAAGCTGAGCGATGAGCCAACAAGCATCGCTATGGCCGCACCTTCAAGGCCATCTATTGGTGCAAGGATAAATGTTAGTAAGATGGTGCTTAAAGCCGAGACCAGCCCTATTTTTGCTACATCCGCTGCCCTGTTCGATGCGTTTAGCAATGATATCAATATCGATCCAATAGCTGCGACGACTGCAGCGATGGCTAGAATCCTGAGTGCCCATGCAGCCTCAACATAGGAGTCAGATATGAGACTCAAGAGATACATTGGATCTATCATAAGGATCATAAACCCAAAACCACTGATCAGTATCGATATTCTTACGGATGTATTGACCATCTTTCTTAATTCACCTTTGTTACCCCTTATTCGCTCTTCTGATGCAGTTGGGAGCAGAGCTCCACCTACTGAATGTGAAAATGATCCAACAATTTTTGAAATTAACAA
>VBKE01000464.1:0-1092 GCA_005879605.1 Deltaproteobacteria bacterium | reverse complement strand
TGCGCTAAGGGTCTTAATTCCTACACTAAAGTAACTTAAGCTCACAAAGTTAACTACATGCTTTGTTCCTTCATCAGCTTCCTTTTTTTCGCTTGACGCCGGAATTGCACGTGGTAGGAGATAGAAATAGCAAACTACCAATGACAGAAATGAGGCGAGCGAAAAGCCTAAAAGTATTCCAAAGACTTCTAGGCCATAGACCACTGCAAAAACAGCAAATGCCATTCTAGAAGCTTGGAATATCAAATCGGCCATCGTAACGTATTTCATGATTTGCATTCCTTGGAACGCACCAAGTAATGCTGCTATGACTGTCTGCGTAGGTAGGAATGTAGAAATGGTAAACACTAGCAACAGGGCGAGAGAAGAATCCTGGTAAGCTAGTGTGGATATTTGGCCAGATAATACCGATATGATTACTGCCATTATCCCACTTAGTATCAAGCTCCCCCTGATACTATTTTTTAGCATCCTTTTTGCGGCATTTGGCATGTTTTTTGCATTATATTCTGACATGTATTTCGAGAGTGCAACTTGGATCCCGTATCCAGAAAAACCGACAATAGTAGTTGCAAAGCCAGTTACGACCATCGCCTGTCCCAAGGCTGCAGGTTCGATCATCTTGGCAAGAATCAGCCAAAATATTGCTCCAATACCTAGATTGACAAGATTATCTAGAATTAGGAAGTAAGACCCTTTTGCAAGTTTATTAAATGAAGAGTTCATTTGCTAATTGAATTCAAGTGCTTCTTTCTTGCTGATAGAAATTGTCGATATGTGTCGCCAAAAATGAGTAGCATACCCGCAACACTTACACCTGCTATCACTAAATCAATCCTCACTCCTAATTGGAAATAACTCATGATCAGCCATAATATAGGCACCAGGGCCAAGCTTAGCGCCAGGGCAAGTCCTAACCGTTCTATCAAAGTGAAGTCTTTCTTTGGAAACAGCATACCCACGAGTCCATAGCCCGGAATGAGCAACACAACAGCGCTACCAGAAATGATTCGTATAATTGTCCAGATTCCAGTTTCAGGCAATAGGTATGTCGTGACGAAGGTTAACGAAATTGTGATGACGCTCAACCAG
>VBKE01000463.1 GCA_005879605.1 Deltaproteobacteria bacterium | reverse complement strand
AAGCGACAAACGCCATGCCAATCAGCGCGGCGATTAAACACAATATGTATTTGTTCATAGGTTGTTAGTTTCAGTTCGATTCCCGGCGAATGTTTGGTTGCCTAAAAAGTTCGCAACGCGCGACTAACGAAAGTTTTTCGAGTTCCGATAGCCTCGGAGACGCAGCTAACTCTAGCATTCGCAGGAACAAAATTCGGCCATCCGCCTCACGGCTTTGATCTCGGCCTCGTGCGATTCTGTATATATGCCAACTGCAGGAGAACGCGCCGGCGCGAACCCGTCCTTCTGGGAACGCACGGCGCAGAAATTTTCAACCGCCCCTCTTCAGCAAGACATCACAACGGACGTATGCGTCATCGGCGCCGGCATTGCCGGTGTGACTACGGCCTACCTTGCCGCGCGGGAACATCGTGATCAGTTGGTTAATGCAATCGACGATCGCTATATCGACATTGAAAAGTTTCTCGGCGAGGAATGCGCGCGGCTGACTGCCGAGAGCCACACCGCGGCGATTGACTGTGCAGAGCGAATCGTTCGTGAGCATAAGATCGATTGCGATTTCGAGCGGGTGGACGGCTATTTGTTTCTGCCGCCCGGAGGTCCGGTCAAAGAATTGATGAAGGAACTGGAGGCAATTCACCGCGTCGGTCTGCGCGACGTCGCGCGATTCGATTCGCTGCCGGATACAAAAATTAATTCCGATGCGGTGCTGCGCTTTCCGCGACAAGCGCAATTTCATCCGTTGAAATATCTGAATGGGGTGGCGGGAGTGATCATCGATTGCGGCGGAAAAGTTTTCACCGGCACGCGCGTGGTCGCTGTCGAAGATGGTGATCGGGTCAAAGTGAAAACCTTGGATGGTCATACCATCACAGCGCAAGCGGCGGTGGTGGCGACCAACTGCCCGATCAATAACCGGGTGGCGATCCATTCAAAACAGGCGCCGTATACGACCTACGTCATTTGTTTGCGCGTCACGCGCCAAATTGGACATGCCCTTTTCTGGGATACGGCGGAGACTGCAGAAGAGGAGAAGAAGGAGGTTGGACCGGTGCCTTATCATTACGTGCGATTCGCGCGCGACGACGAAGGCGATGTGCTCATGGTTGGCGGCGAAGATCACAAGACCGGACAGGCGGAAGACTGCCAGCAGCGTTTCGTGAAGCTTGAACGGTGGACGCGCGACCGATTCCCATTTGTTGGCAAGATGACTGACCATTGGTCCGGCCAGGTGATGGAATCAGTGGACGGCGTGGCCTACATCGGTCGTAGTCCCGGGGATAAAAATGTCTACGTTGTCACGGGGGATTCAGGCAATGGCATCACGCACGGAACACTAGCTGGCATCTTATTTGTTGATCTTATCGCTGGGCGGGAAAATCGGTGGGCGAAGTTGTATGATCCATCGCGCAAGACGTTGAATCCGCGAGTGCTCGCGGATTACATCGCCGAGAACGCCAACGTGGCGGCGCAACTTCGTGATTACGTCACGCCGGGTTCAGCCAAGTCTGTCGATGAGATTAAGCCCGGCGACGGTGCAGTATTGCGGGACGGAATAAAAAAAATCGCAACGTATCGGGACGAGGGCGGAACGCTGCGCGCGTTTTCGGCGGTCTGTCCGCATTTGAAATGTGTGGTGCGCTGGGACGCATGCGAAAAAACTTGGGACTGCCCGTGTCACGGCTCGCGCTTTGACGCGTTGGGCCGCGTGCTTAATGGCCCGGCCATTTCCGATCTCGAACCCGCCGCGGTTCCCGAATCCTAACGCTGCAACAGCGCAAGTGATTTACCTTCGCGACACTCCACTTGATCCATCGTGCACTGGCGAGGGTCTATGTCGAGACGCCAACGTAGAAATTTTGTGCCGTGCCGAAATCGGCCGCCGGTAAAATGGTCGTAGGCAACTTCCACTACGACTCGCGAATCGACTGGTTCCCATTCACCGGTGCGATCTGTGCTCCAACGGCTCGGTCCCCCCGGTGCGCTGCCAGTGAATCCCGGTGGTTTCTTGAGCGCTTCAAATTTCTTTGTTAACTCGCGACGTTCTGATGCTTTAAAAGCAGATGTGAATCCGACGTGGTGGAGCAACCCATCATCGCGGTAAAGCCCGAGCAACAGAGAACCGATGAGGCGGCTGCCGCGCGCGTAACGAAATCCGCCAACAACGCAATCGGCAGTGCGGATTTGCTTTACCTTGACCATTGCGGTGCGCTCGCCCGAAGCATAGGGAGCGTCCAGACGTTTCGCGAGGATCCCATCAAGGTCGCCGCCGACCTTCTTAAACCACTCGGTGGCTGTGCGGGGATCCGTCGTCGCCGGAGAAAGCCGCAAATACTTGGCCGATCTCAAATTCGAACGTGCAAATGTTTCAAGAAATCCCCGGCGTTCGCGCAACGGTCGCTGCAAATACACTCGGACACTCTCCCCGAGCAGATCGAACACTATGTACGTTGCTGGATGAGCTTTGGCTAATTTCTGAACGCGAACGAAAGTGAGCCGCTGACGGGGACAACAAGTTCGCCGTCGAGAACGAGCTGTTGCTCAGGTAGCCTGGCGAGAGCGGCGACAATATCGGGGAAATAACGCCCGAGCGGCTGCCCGGCCTTTGATTGCAAGTAAATCTCCTCGCAATCACGAAACGCAATGCAACGAAATCCATCCCATTTCGGCTCGTATTGCCAGCCGTGTCCGGTCGGAATTTCCTCGACCGAACGCGCTTCCATTGGCGGGAATGGTGGTTTTAATAACCTTTTCTGGCGCAGCTTCACGGAGAAAGTATTGCCAATGACACCTTCGATTACGCTCTGCTATTTCCCGAGTGGCTGTATCGTTTTCTCTTCTCTTTTTGCGTCCTGTACAGCACGATTCCAGAAGACGGGCGCGTATCAGCTTTCAGAAATTTCTTCATCAGTCCAAGCGCAGAGTCATTTTCTTTCTTCGTGTTTGATACAGTGCAATCCGAAGGCACGAACAAATTAAAATCGCGCATGTAGGCATCGTTTGCGGTGAAAAGGACGCAAAAATTCCCAGCGATACCGGTAAGAATTAAAGTTTGGGTTTCCAAGTAGCGGAGAAGGGTCTCGAGGGTGGTAGAAAAGAACCCCGAATGCTTTGGTTTGAGCACGAAGTAATCGTTTTCTTCGGGCCGCAGTAATCTCACGATGTCGCGGCCGTGACCGTGTCGTGCACAGTAGTCGACAGTACGCCGAAAGTCGGATTTCCATCGACCGAAATTGTCGTTTACGTAAATGACCGGGACGCCAGCTTTTTGTGCCTGCCGTTTTAAGCGTAAGAGGGTTCGTGCCATTGGTCGTGCATGTTTCATTAATTGATCCGCTTCGGGAAAATCAAAATCGTTGATGACGTCGATTAAAAGCAGCGCGACCTTGTGTTTGTCTGGTGCGCTGCCGTGCAGATCGACGTTTTTTTCTGGCATCGACTTTCTCTAGGGATAGGAGGGTGGCATGGCGTCTTACAGCCTTGGCGCCCTTATCCTTTCATTTTTTGAAACATAAGCGCCTGATTTATTATCAACGTGACAGCGCTAAAGCCGAGCCAAGTCAGCACCCATTCCTCCCAGCTGAGATTCATTCCTCCCAGCCAAAGAATCAGGCAAACTAGCGCGCTTGCAGACAGGGAAAAGCAGAAGAGGCAGCTGAGCCATTCCTTAGCCGAGCCTCGCCCACCTGGCATTGCATTGCGAAGACGCTCAAAAACAGCAAACGGACCGCGCTCCTTCGTAAACAGATGGCTCAATCTGAAGGTTGCTAACGACCCTAGGATGAAAAGGAACCAGCGCATTTTGTCTCCGTTCATAATTGCAAAACCGTGCCGATACCGAAGGTTCCACGGTTGAAGAGACTAGGATCCAATGCCGATAGCGCGCCCACGGTCGACCATCACGGTTCGCGCTGAAGATTGCCTTCCTTACTATCTAGCTCGTCGTTTTTGAATGTGAACATGGCGAATTTCTTGCCATCTTCGTACCGGTAAGTTGTTTTTTTGAAGATCATCATATCCTTCGTTTCGACTGTAGTCGGCGGCCCGAGAATTCTTTCCACCTGCGCCTTGGTCATTCCGGTGGTGATTTGATCGTAATTACTGAGCGTCAATTTCGATCCTGTAACAACGCTGTGATTACAACTCACCGCGACTAACAACCATGCGAGGAGGGATAATGAAATGCATATCTTACGTGATGTCATAATTCGAATTTCATTTTCTGTGGGTAACCTATTACGCAGCTGCTCACCAAGCTGGCCGTTAAAGAGATGCGAAGCTCGCCACCGATAAGCTTTTAATCACGAGGGCGGCGGGTGATCCCCGGAGCATGATCGATGAGGCAAGCAATGACGATAACAGCGGTCGGAAGATAACGGCGCACGTTCGCACGATAATCAAGGCCTCGGATTAACCGTCATGTGTTATAGGCTTTTGTCCTACCAGACGATCATCCGCCGTCCCGATTGTGCATTTTCATTAGTCGAAGCAGGTTCCTGCGCACACGAAGAATGATGGAACCAATAACGTTAAGAATATCTGAGATGCGTCTAACTGATAGAATCAAACAAGCCGGGGGGACTGGGTACATTTTACTTTGGCTTCTCGGAATACCGATTCCGATTTTGCTCCTGATCTTTCTGCTGCGGGGCTGCACATAAACATTCAGGGAGCTACAGCTTCATGAAAGACTCAGGTGGGGCAACACCAACGATATTAAATCCACACATATGAAACTAGAAACACTCAAAGACCTTTACATTCACGAACTTAAAGACCTCTACAGCGCGGAAAAGCAGATTATCAAAGCGCTGCCGAAAATGGTTAAAGCCGCTACTAACAAACAGCTTGCGGCGGGATTCGAAGAACATTTCGAGCAGACGAAGGAACACGTGGCGCGTCTTGAAAAGATCTTAGCGAGCCATAATGAGTCAACTCGCGGCCCGAAATGTGAGGGCATGGAGGGTCTAATTAAAGAGGGAGAGGAAATGATCGAAGAAGATGCTGAAGAGGAAGTGCGCGATGCCGGGCTAATTGCTGCGGCGCAGCGCGTCGAGCATTATGAGATGGCTGGCTACGGCTGCGCTCGGACATACGCCGAGTTACTGGAGGATCGTGATGGTGCGCAGTTACTTCAGTCTACCTTGACCGAAGAATCAGATACAGACAAAAAGTTGACCAAGTTGGCCAAATCCGCGATCAACGTCGCGGCTAAATAACTAAAACCAGTGGGCGTCCTGGTGCGATCAGTATACCGGTACCCCGCAAACTCGAACTTTACTAGCCTTAGCTTGTCTCAGCGTATTTAGCCTAGCGGCATTGGCTGGCAATGAGAAGGCGAAACCCGATAACACAGCAACAAACGAGCGGGATCGCTCCGGTGAAACCAAGACTTCTGGAGACCAGTCAAACAGTTCTGCGGATTTAAAAACCACGCAGGCTATTCGGCAGGCGCTAATGAAAGACCGCGAGCTTTCAACGACTGCGAAGAACATTAAAGTCATTACGGCCAACGGCCACGTTACACTCCGCGGACCCGTTAAGACTGCGCAAGAAAAAGCAAGAATCGATCAGCTTGCAAGATCAGCGGCTGGCGGCGGCAAGATCCACGATCAACTCGACGTCAAAGGATCGAACTAACAAACAACCTCACACAAACGAAAGAAAATCATTATGTCTAAATCAGTATTCGGTATTGCAACTACACACGGCCAGGCTGAACGAATTGTTCAGCAGCTCCAAGGTCAAGGCTTCGCAACTTCGGAAATTTCAGTGCTCATGCCTGATACTGGCGGCACGCGTGACGTCGGTCACGTTAAAGCGACAAAGGCGCCGGAGGGCGCAACGACAGGTGCAGCGGCCGGCGGTGCCACCGGAGGCGTGATCGGATTGCTGGCAGGAATTGGCGCTTTGGCGATTCCCGGCGTCGGTCCGTTTATCGCCGCGGGTCCAATTATGGCGGCGCTTAGTGGCGCGGCCGTCGGAGCGGCGACCGGCGGTGTCGTTGGCGGTTTGATCGGTCTCGGCATTCCCGAGATCGAGGCAAAGCGCTATGACGAGAAGTTGAAAAAGGGGAATTACTTGATCGCCGTGCATACGGACGAAAGCGAAGACGTTGATCGGGCGAAGCACATTTTCAAAACTGTTGGCGCTGAGGATATCAGCACCGTCAGCGAAGCAGCAGCACCGAAAGCATGAAGATTGGGGAATTCTATGGATGACGAAAACCAAATGGGCCAAGGGCCTGCGGTTCCGCCGCAGGCGAAAGAAAAAGCAAATCGTGGCGTAACGCACGGTCGCAAAGCGGCGGAAGATTTCCGCTCGGCCGCAGGCGCAATGGCCGATGAATATCGGGAGCGCGGGAAAGAAGTATTGGACGATGCACTTCATCGCGTCCGCAGTTTTCAGGACGACAGCAAGCAATACGTTCGCGAGAACCCGACGAAGGCAGTCTTTACCGCCCTCGGGGTCGGTTTCGTGCTCGGTTTGATTTTCCGTCGTTAGGGCGCAGTGGACGGGCAGCCCGCCGGATGTGCGGCTCCGCAGTTCCTTGCGCGCCAGACATAAGCGCTGCTTTCAGGTTGCGCTGGGCCGCCCAAAATATTATGACAGTGGACACCCAGAAGGAAAAAGCTAAGCAACAGGAAGAATCGCGAGATTTCTTTTGCGTAGTGAGCGATGCCTTTCGGCTTTTTGCAAGGCGCTCGTCGATGGTGCTCGGTAGCGCTTGGGCTTTTGCCAGCGCTATTCTCATTATCGTCATTTGGGGACTAACCGGTCCCACGTTTCATT
>VBKE01000462.1:2400-6320 GCA_005879605.1 Deltaproteobacteria bacterium | reverse complement strand
GACGTGGCGAGGCCTGACGTTTGACATGAGCGGCGGCCTTCAGGCCGTCCGATGAAAGGTTGGGCGGCATGATGACGGCGCCACGAGAGCGCAGCCTAGACCTCTTCGTTCGACCATTCCGGGCTGTAGCCGCCCAGGGTCGGGTGGTACATCTCGTCGCCCGCGTGCTGGGTGAACTCCACGTTCAGGCGGTCTTCGCGCAAGCCAAGGACATCGATGCAGTCCTTGCACAGCGCCTTGGCAACCTCCATCCGGAGCTCGGCTGACCGGCCACGCCGGATGTCACACATCAGCACCGACACCGGCGTCGGCTCGCCATCGATGGTGCGCCAAACGCCGCCTTCGCCCAACTCGCGGATCGCGATGCTGATGCGGCGAACGTCCACGGTCATCATGCTCGAGTATGTCTCGCACAACTTTCTGGCCAGACGCTTCTTGTCTTCGGCCGGGTAATGGCCATTCACATCGAGTTGAAGGTAGGGCATGGCTTGTGTGCTCCACGAAGCAGAGAGAACTTCGAAACGACGCGACGCGCTTTGTTCCTGCCTCAAAACTGCTGCGCCACATCCAAACAACGCACCAATTATTTCAACTCTACCAACTCGATTCAAGTGCGGTCGCCAACTGCCGCCCAACACCCGCGCATCACCTGCAGGGCGTGGCGTCAGTAGACACCCGCTAGCCGCGCCCCTGTCTGGTGCATGCGCTTGTAAGACGGCGGCAGTTGAGTAACGGTCACGGCATGTGAGCGCGGCTGGCCCGTGCCTCACTGAGGCCTGCGTGTGACCCCGCAAGGACGCGCTTTAGGTGTCACAACCTTGATCACGACTTCCTAAGTGGCGCAGGATGGCAGTGGCCACAGCGGCGGGCGCCTCCCGATGAGGGAAATGCCCGACGGCATCGAGCAGTACGCGCTCATATCCCCCTCTAAAGTGTCTCTCAAGACCTTCGGACAAACTCGGTGGATCACAGTAGTCGGATGCTCCTTGGATCATGAGAGTCGGCGTAGAAATCGCTTCTACTTCGTGGAGCCTTCGCTGCAAGGGATCGTACCTTGAATCCCAAGCTTCCCCTTCGCGCCAACGAGAACGATATGCGTTCCGTGTAATGAGGGCCCAATCTGGGTTGGAAAAGCTCTCTGCGGCCTTCGCAAATTCTATCGCATTGAACCAGCCGGGCGGACTCCAAGTCTCCCACTGGATGCGTGCGAACTCGACCGGATTTGCCTGAACTTTAGCCGCTCCACCATCTGTGCACAGGAACCATTGGTACCAGAAGCGTCTTGCTTGATCGAACGAGGGAATCGTAAAGAGGCCTTTCGGTTGATATGCAAGGGCCAGAGCGGTAATGGACGTGACCCGTTCTGGAAACAGTGCTGCGACTGTGTAGGCGGCTCTGGCTCCCCAATCATGACCGACGATAGCGAAGCGGTCGAGCGCAAGGCGGTCGGCAAGGTCGACTGCGTCCTGCGCGATCGCTAGTCCCGCGCCGACGCGAGGTGTCTGGTCGGACAGAAACCTCGTCGGGCCTGAGCCACGGAGATAGGGTGCGATTGTGCGCCAACCTCCCGCATGGAGCTGCGGCGCTATTCCATTCCAACCGCAGGGTGCATCCGGCCAACCGTGAAGCAGTAGTACCGGCCGGCCATTGTCTGGACCGCCTTCCTCGAAGGCGATCTCTAAAAGATCCGTGCGAGTTGTCTTCATCGGTGTCTCCTCGCATCAGGATGTGCTACAGCGGGAATGCGCGAAGGTATCATGACTCGTGTGTCACATCGAGCATCAGAGGCATCGTTTAGCAACGAGTCGGCATCCGATAGTCGTGATGGCGTGTCGCTGCCCGGAGTCTTCAATGACCCGGATCCAGCTCGCGGTCACGAGCCTGACCCCACTTCCATCGCTTTCGAGCCACTAAGCGAAACATCCATACATGCGGCATCAGCCGTGCTGCTGCACCAAACCGCCGGTCCGCATGCAGCGAGTTGGTGGAAATATGACTGCATCACGGCCGGAGCATCTCGCTCCTCGATGTCTCTATCCACAGAGCGTCCCCTTGGCGCCGTCGAACGCTCCGGTTGAGCCGTAGACCTTGCGAGCGTCGGCCTCCAACCGGTGTTAGACCGCCCGTTACTCTGGCCGGACTCTACATCGCCGCCACATGCACCCTCCAAGAATGAGCATCCACACGAGGAGGAGGAAGTTCGCCGGCATATTGATCGCCATCGCCAGTCCAGAAAACCCTGTATATGCGATCACGACCCCGGCGACCATTGTGGGCACGCCCCCTATGAGGGCGAGTCCACCGACCCATTTCGGATACGTTTGGTCAACCAGCAGCGCTTCTCCATACATGACTGCGGTGAGACCCATTGAGAGACTCACCATGCTCGCCAACCCAATCTCAATTTGACGGACGGCGAAAGCGGCGTGAAAGACTCCCTCCTTTTGCGCTGCCGGTGCCGCGGTCCAGGCGTCCACCATAAGCTTCAGAGCTATTCCGTCCACTGCCTGTAGCGCCACCGCCACGGCCAGACTGGCAATCGCTCCTCCTGCAGGAGCAATAGCGCGGCCACCATCAGCGAGACTCCCGCGAGCTGCGTTAGATGGCTTGCGACCCACAGATGGTCTGCGGCGTATTCGGTGAAGGCCGCAACCGCCTGGTTTGGGTCGGCTCCCATCGGGTGCAGATAGGTTCCGACAAAAAGCAATACGCTCCCGGTGATTGCGCACGTCGCACCTATTCTACTTGCGCTGCGGAATCCCATACTCTCTCGCAATTTGTGCTGGGCGGTCTAACGCAAAGGCTGAGCAGCCGAGGCCCGCGAGCCTTGCGAGCGAAGCAACACAAGTGGCAACGAGGTCGCGGTCAAGGTTGTCTCTCGTCAGATCTAACGAATTGCGGCTGAGCGGCATTTTTTTGCGACGCTCTAGCCGCTGGTTAGCTGCGAGCCGCGGCCGCCTTGCCATGCTGCCGCAGCACGTCGCCAGAGAGCTTCTCTACCTCGCCGACCAATTTTTTAAAGGCCTCGGCTTCTGCCTTCAACCGGGAGTTATCAACAGCTTCTGTGCTGGACCAGACGGTGGCGCGCTGTTCCTCCGTCGCGGTTGCCTCTGCAACGCCGTAGAGAAAGCCTGTCCGTACGTCATAGAGCGCCGCTGAGGCCGTCGACGTGACCCTTGCTTTCTTGGTGGGGAGGAACCCGAGCGTGAGCAAGGCCAAAGGCCCAACGTCCGTGTTCTCGATGTTGAAGCCGGTATCCAACGAGTATACGAGCAGGAGATCCGTCTTCAGGGTTGCTGCTGCGCGCCAAAGTTCCTTGGTCGAATCCAGCTTAGGAGGGAGAAGCAAGCGGCTCATGCGGGCGAGGTCAGACACCATCGGCAACATCGCAATTCGTTGGAAGTCCTGGTCGCTCTCGATGTCGCGCGTCGTAAGTACGCAGACTTGACCAGTTCCGTAGCAGCTGCTGTTGCTGCGGGAGGAGTATCCCGGGGCTTGCACGCGCGCAACCGCTACACGCGCTGGAAATGGCGCCGCGGGTTCTCGCTTGAGAATCTCACCGATGTCCGCGTCAGCCTGGGAGAGGTTGCCGACACTCACGCCGGCACCCGGTGTTGTGTAGGTAGCACAACCAGCCGCGGTGAAGAGAACACACACACCGATCAACATCGCAAGGCGATGACAGAGTGAATGCAACATGGACATTTAAACCTCCCTTGCATGTTTAGCAGCTAACGACAAAGCTGAGCAATCGGCGAGTGACAGGGCAATGGGTGCAACTCGCTCATGCCCAGGTCAGATAGCAGGGACAATATAGTATCACGGCTGCTCGCCGATTAGCTCAAGCGCTCTGGTTAGCTGCTATGTAATTCTGACCACCGCAGTCGCAAAACCAAAAAATAACCATAGAAAAACTCCAC
>VBKE01000462.1:1669-2294 GCA_005879605.1 Deltaproteobacteria bacterium | reverse complement strand
ATGACAAAAAAATAGCTGGTGGGCCCAGCTCGGCGACGAGAAAGTAGAGCAGTCTTTCCAAAAATATTCCTTCGGACGGTGGTATAAACTTACCGAAATCAGAAAGAAACCAAAATAGACCATTAAGACCGGATAAAAAACCAAAAAATTTGCAACAAGAAACTGCGAAGTCCCGGGCGGTTGCAATGGGCACTATTTTTTCGGATGCCTTCATGCAGCTAACGCCATGCGGCTAAGCCGTGGCGAATAAAGCGAGCCTTTGAGGCGAGCGTTTTTGACATCAGTCTTAAGCCGTGGGTTAGCTGGTGAATGCGGCAAACTATAGCACATACGTGAAAGGGGCGGGAAATGAGAAAATACTCACAAGGATAAGAACAAGAAGGAGCACGTACGCAAGTCCCTGCGGTCTTCTCTGAAACCAAGGGTAGGCAATTTTTCCGACGAAAACACCCAAGAAAACGGCGAATAAAATACAGAACCTAGGAACCAAGCCCCTATATTAAGGGCTTGAAATGAAACACCGCTTTTCCGCAAGAGAACAAACGTTGCAATCACGAAAAGAAAGGCCGAAATCAAAGCAACGTTCCAGCCAAGAAGGACAGCTGAGAGTCGAGCAACCCAACGA
>VBKE01000462.1:0-1424 GCA_005879605.1 Deltaproteobacteria bacterium | reverse complement strand
CACTGTCGTGTGCTGATCGACGATTCCGCCAATGATAAAGATCGGGCAACGCAACCGTCCGATGCGATCGATGGGCTTGAGATCGGACGGCGATACGCCCAGTCGCGGACGCAGTTGGACGATGAGGAGTGGAGACAACGTTGCCCCCAATGTCCCGAATCGCATCCGCAGTCGGTTCTCCACGGCCACCTCGATCGACGGATACACTGCCTCGAGAACAACGGCCTGAACGTCCAGCGCGGGGGCCGCGAGCAGCGTGGCCGCCCCACCAAGCGAGGTGCCGATGATTCCGATCGGCTCGCCAGGCAGCATCCGTCGCAGGGTTTGAACCGCTGCAATTACGTCGAGGCGTTCACGCCATCCGAATGTGATGGCGTCGCCGGGACTTTCGCCCGTCGCCTGGAAGTCAATCAACAGCGTCGAGTATCCGGCGGCGTGCAGGACCAGTGCACGATCCACCATTACGAGTCGGTTTGCCCGAACACCAGGCAGTAGCAGCACAACGCCGCCGTGCGTCGTACCTCGCGACAAACACCCTCGGATCGTGGACCCCGACTCGCTGCGGAATGTGATGGCCTCGGCCTGGAGTTCCACGGGCGCAGGGCCGATGCGAGCGGGAACCGGTCGCGATAGCTCCCAACCAACACCGTACAGCCCGACGAGTCCCATAACGAGCAAGCCCACTAGCGCGATGCCGAATGAACGTCTTGTCACTTGTGGATCTTAATCCGGCTAACGGTATGCCGCTGAGCTGCTATGAGAAACGAAATCACCCGTCACCTAAAAATCGTCGCAGGCGGGTTAGATCCGCAACTCCTATGCTATTTGATCTCGTAAAGTCCCATCTCTTTTGCCTTGCTAACAAGACGTTCTCTGCCGGAATGTTTCCAGGGAAATGGCAATGACATGGTCAGACACCAGTTTTTCCCTTGCGCTTGGCTCTTGGCCAACAAGGTTTCGTATATCTCAATGAACCGCTCCGGCGTGTAGCTGATTGAACTCTCAATAACTTGCTCTACATGTTTGTTGACAATGATCAGCCGATGAGAAAGGGTTTCGGCTTGCGCCTTTGTACTGGACCCAGATACCGCCACGAAGAAAAGCCAACCAAACGGACGCTCAACAGTGCGGTATTCTTCGATAAACTGATCCCCGGCATCTTGTCGATCCTTCAGCCGTTTAAGGAGTAATTGTTGAGCTTCTTCCCTCGTGAGCATACGTGCGACTTCACATCGATCTAAGGTCTTGGTGAACGGCGGGCGCGATCGACTTTCATGATGCCACCGTGCTAGCAGCCCGTCCGTTCCACCTGTAGTTAGGCGCCATGTTTGGAGTGGGCGGAGGCTCCAGGCATTCAATCAATCCTCTGATCCGCCCGCGCTAGAATCGCCGGAGGGATTGTCAGGCCGAGCGCTTGGGCTGTT
>VBKE01000461.1:229-2485 GCA_005879605.1 Deltaproteobacteria bacterium | reverse complement strand
GGCGTAGAGTGTGGCCGATTCACCGCTTCGTTTGAGTTACGCCAGCGCGCAGGGGCTACTTATGGTTCAACTGATCGTGGTGGACTTTTTTGACTACGCACTCCTAGGTGTAGTTATTGTTGCAATCGCAGTTGCCATATTAATTATCCGGATTAACAAGCAGTAATTACATTAGGACATCAACCTTACCCGCGCCGCGACTTTGGAAGCTCCTTAAACCCACACCGCAATGAACATCGGCGAAATATTGATTTGGGAAGCCATTAACGTTTCTACTTTTGATTCCGCCGATCATGGCGTTGGTGATGCTGACGCGGTGGATACGAGGGCGTTTCGTTTTCACTGATCGCGATTGGCCACTATCTCTCACCTTACGGCGCAGGCTGGCTTGTGGGCGCATTGATTGTCGCCGGCGCCGCTGTTTTGTTCATCGCGCCGAAGTGGTTACGGTAATTGTGAGAGTTTACATCCCGCTGGTGAAGCCGTCACGGCGGGGTTTTAAGAACCGAGCCGATCATCGCCCCATTTTTGTGCTTGCTCAAGGAAGCCGTGTTTAGCTTCGGCTTCTGGTATGAAAGTATCCGATGGCTCCAGTCATAATGAAAGTCCAAAACATCCCGCCTTCGGTATATTCAATAGTTCCTCTTGCGCGCCAGTAAAGAGTGGTGGGACTTCGCTGTACTGTGAATCTCATAGTGCCAACGGGAAAGATCCGATTTATCGAGGCCATGGGCAAGATATCAAGAGGAAGAGCAAAAAAGAGAAGTAAGCGACGCGATCGCTTCGCCGCGCCTCACTCTCGCATTCAGGATAAATCCTATCCATTCAATTTAAAGTGAAACAGAACCATCTTGACAGCCCTTCGCCATGTGATATCAGTGCGTTCGTAACAAGCCTCCCCCATCATTGACAAGGCTTCCACTGTGATGTGAGGCCAAACCGGAGGAACGCAAGATGTTCTTCGGAGGGGGATATGAAAAGGAGAGTTTAGAGCCAGCGGCTCCGGCGATTTATTGCCGGGGTGCGCTGGTTTTTTTTGGTTATTTTCTTTTTCTGTATTGCGCACAATTGAAAGAGAGTCTCAATAAATTCAAAGGAGGTGCTTTATGCCTAGAGGAGTTATTTTAGTGGACTATACAGATCAAGGCCGACGGGCTATCAAAGACTCGCCAAATAGAGCCGAGGCGTCCAAGGCCGAAGCGGCGAAACTGGGTGTCCAGGTCAAAGACCTCTTCTTTACGCCAGGCGGACCACACGATGCTGCAATGGTGGTCGAGGCGGAAGGCCCTGAGCCTATTCACAAGCTGATGTCGAGCGTCCAGTCGTTAGGGAACGTAAAAATGAAATTTATCCGGGCTTTCTCAATCGAGGAGATGCGCAAGATGGTCTAGTGGCTAATTGAGTAAGTGGCGAGCTGAAAAGTTTGCGGCATCCCCAAGCGAGGAGCCCCCTGAAAGTCGCTCCCGGCAGGGGTTCTGGTCTTCAAATGTTCGTTTTCCAGTAAACCCTGCCGAGACGATATTAATACGTCGCACAGGAGGTAACTATGTTCAAGCATATCCTACTGCCTATCGATGGCTCCGAACTATCCGAAGCTGCGATCCAAAAAGGAATACAGTTCGCTCCGAGAAATCTAAAGGCGTTCCCTGTGCCCGTAGAAGAACTGGTAGACTTTTTGACTGGCCACAACATTGAAATTTTGAAATCACGCTCACTTATGACGGAGGAACGATCATGGCCGTCAAGATCCTTATTCAAAGAAAAGTTAAACCGGGCAAGGAAAAAGAGCTTAACGAGACTGTGAAGGAGCTTCGCTCCATGGCTATCCATGCCCAAGGCTATATTTCCGGAGAGACCTTGTGCTCCATTGAAGACCCTTCCGTCCACGTTGTGATTAGCACCTGGAAAAGCCTTGAAGACTGGAATCATTGGGCAGACTCGCCGGAGCGGAAAGCATTCCAGCAAAAGACAGATGCTATGCTGGAAGAGCCGACGAAAATTACTCCATATCAGTACGAATCGATGTCTCCTAACATGGACGAGATACTCACCGGCCTTGAGTTTAGCGTCCAGGATGAGTAACGAGTCCGTTACGGGCATAATGAACGAGGCTTAATTACCTCTTCTTCGCAGCCGCAGCCTTCTTAATTTCGGCAGCGCCCTTTGTAGCGTCCGCTTCGGATTCGAAACCAAATATGGCTGAGTATTTTCTACCTACAACCTGGGCTACAACAAAATCCATGTTGATGCCCGCAT
>VBKE01000461.1:0-200 GCA_005879605.1 Deltaproteobacteria bacterium | reverse complement strand
GGTGAGCCCTGCTTCCTTTGCTGCAGCGACGGATTTCATTGCCGTAACTGGGTACAATTCAATAGCAGCTTTCGATTCCTGGCCTGGATAGCGATAGCCCATTACAACCTGGAGGTCCGCGCCCGCGCTGGCGAGCGATGCAAGGGTGCTAGCAAGAGCTCCGGGTTTGTTTTCAACCTCTTTTCGCCACAGCACGATCT
>VBKE01000340.1:5245-15041 GCA_005879605.1 Deltaproteobacteria bacterium | reverse complement strand
TCGTTTCTCTGCTCGGCAAAGCGGCAAAGATCCTCGGCAACGACTACGACGTCGAGATTATTGAGGCCCACCATCGCTTCAAAAAAGACGCGCCGAGCGGCACGGCACTGGCTTTGGGCCGTTCGGTCGCGGACGCGCTGGGCCGCGATCTGGACCAAGTCGGCATCAACGGCCGTAAAGGCATCGTCGGCGAGCGCGGCAAAAAAGAAATAGCTCTTTTGTCCGTGCGCGCCGGCGACATCGTCGGCGAGCACACGGTCATCTTCGGCGGCATCGGCGAGCGAATCGAGTTCATCCATCGCGCCCACAGCCGCGACACGTTCGCCCACGGCGCGATCCGCGCCGCCCAATGGCTGGCTAAACAGAAGAACGGCTTATACAACATGCAGGATGTGCTGGGGCTAGAGTGAGATTCCAGCGACGATTGGTAGTTGAGATGGCGGATGTCGGTAAAGTTGGCTACATGAGAGTTAATTACCCAGACATCTGTTTTTCTAATTTTTGACTCTCCTCCATCCATCCATTAGATTGTTGGTATTTGCCCATAAATAGGACATTTCATGGTTGATATGGATAAAATCGTGTCGCTGTGCAAGCGGCGCGGCTTTATTTTTCAGTCGAGTGAGATTTACGGCGGTTTAGGTTCAGCGTGGGACTATGGGCCGCTGGGCGTGGAGTTCAAGAACAACGTCAAGCGGCTCTGGTGGCGCGATAATGTTCACCTGAGAGATGACATGGTTGGACTCGATGCGGCGATCACCATGCATCCGAAGGTGTGGGAAGCGAGCGGGCATCTCGCGAGTTTCTCCGACCCGTTCACCGGCTGTGCAGACTGTGGGCGACATTATCGCGCTGACCAAATCATTGATGCGATCTGGAATTCGCGATGGTTTCGCGCCTTCAACAAGATGCTCGAAGGGCCAGCAGCGAAAAAAGATATACAAAAGGCAGTTGAAAACTGGATCCAAGGCGAGGGGAAGAAACTCGCTCCAAATTTTCCACAAAGCACCCTAAGTGGAAACATCCGGCTACCGCTAGAAGGGGCCAATGATCCGAGGTTTATTGAGTTACTCAGAGTGTTAGCTCACAGTTCAAATAGTAATGTGATGGGCTTTCTTTGCCCCAACTGTGGTAGCGGAAAATTGTCTGATCCCAAGCCGGCTAGCCTCATGCTCGAAACTTTCCTCGGTCCGGTGCAGGAGACGGCTACGAAAACCTATCTTCGTCCGGAAACGGCCCAGGGGATCTTCGTCAATTTCGACAACGTTCTGCAAGCATCACGCAAGAAACTGCCGTTCGGCATCGCACAAATCGGCAAGGCGTTTCGTAACGAGATCACGCCTGGGAACTTTACGTTCCGCACCCGCGAATTCGAACAGATGGAAATCGAGTTTTTCGTCATGCCGGGAACGGACGAGGATTGGCACCAAAGATGGATCGACGAGCGCTTCGCTTGGTATTTAAAGTACGGAATGCGCGAAGAGAACCTTCGTCTGCGCGAACATGAGAAGGACGAGCTGGCGCATTACGCCAAGCGGACCGCGGATATCGAATATCTATTTCCGATGGGCTGGAGCGAGTTGGAAGGCATCGCGAATCGGACGGACTTTGATCTCAAACAGCACTCTAAGTTTAGCGGTAAGGCCTTGGAGTACTTCGACGAAGAGAGCAAACAAAAAGTCATTCCGTACGTCATCGAACCATCGGCGGGAGCCGATCGAGCGGCGCTGGCTTTTCTCGTGGACGCTTACCATGAAGAAGAGGTGAGAGGTGAAAAGCGGGTTGTCCTCAAGCTCCATCGAGATTTAGCGCCGCTTAAGATTGCGGTGCTGCCGCTCCTCAAAAAGAACGACCGGATCGTCGAGACGGCAAAAAAGCTTTGCGCCGATTTACGCAAGCGATGGTACGCCGTGTACGACGACACCGCCTCCATCGGCCGGCTCTACCGGCGCCAAGACGAAGTCGGCACACCTTTTTGTGTCACGGTGGACGTGCAAACCGTGGGTGACGATAAGTCGCCCGCGGATGAGAAAGTCACTATCCGCGACCGCGACACGATGGAGCAGGTTCGTGTTTCGATGGCGCCGCTCGAGTCCATCATGGACGAGCTCATGGCAGGGAAGTGGGCCGAGGTTGCACAAGTACACGGCATCAAGAAAGATTAGCAGCAAAAGGACATCGCGATTCTGCGCTATTACTACCGCATCAAGTTTCTCGTCGAGCGTTACCGGCGTCTTCTCATCTTCGGAGTTCTCTCGCTCGTCGCTACCGATTTCGCCGGCATGGCCCTTCCCTGGCTGATCAAGGGAGGCATCGATTCGGCATTGCATCAAGGCGCCGCCCAGGTATTCCCGCTGAAATACCCCCTGCTGATTTTGGGCGCCGCCGCACTCCAAGGCGTTTTCCGTTATTGCTGGCGGATCAACATTAACGGTTTCTCCCGCCGTTGCGAAGCGGACTTGCGGGATCGAGTTTTCACCCATCTGCAAAAGCTTCCGCTCGGTTATTTTCAGCACACCAAGACCGGTGATCTGATGTCGCGTCTTACCAATGACATCCAGGCGGTGCGCGAACTCATGGGATTTGGCTCGTTAGCCATCGTCGACGCCATGGTGGTGATCGTCTTCAGTCTGAGTCTCATGATCGCGATCGATCCTTGGCTGACCCTGTGGTCGATGTTGGCCATGCCGCTCATCACAGTGGTTGTGCGTTTTTTCGGCCGGCATATTTTCCGTCGGTCGCGGGATACCCAGGAACAACTGAGCGTCATGAGCGCCTATGTGCAAGAAAACCTCGCGGGGATCCGCGTCGTCCAGGCGTACGCGCAGGAGCAAAATCAGATCCGAGGATTTGAGGCTATTAGCGCTGGCTATAGAAGCAAGACCATGTGGCTGGCCACTCTCTGGGGAATCTTTTGGCCGCTCATGCAGGTGCTCGCGGGCATCGCGGCGACGATTGTTCTCTGGCTGGGTGGGCGGCAAATCTTGCAAGGCACGATGACTCTCGGAGAATTTGTTGCGTTCAACGGCTATCTGGCGATGCTGACCTGGCCACTCATGGCCGTCGGTTATGTCGTCAATCAGTACCAAAGGGGCACGGCCTCGCTGTCCAGAATTTGTGAAGTGTTGGACGCTCCAGTCTCGCCCCGGTATCAGATTACGGATTCCGGCGCTGCGCCGGTCACAATCGCAGGCTCCGTCGAATTCCGCAATCTCACTTTCGCGTACGACGCGGGTCACGCGCCGGTGCTAAAGAACGTCAATTTGAAAATCCCTCGGGGGAAAATCTGCGGCATCGTGGGTGAAACCGGAGCCGGCAAGAGCACGCTCGTGAGTCTTCTCTTAAGACTCTTTGAGCCGCCGGACGGCGCGGTTTTTGTCGATGGCGTGGATATCAAGCAGTTACCGCTTCATCGATTGGAGGCCAACGTAGGTTTTGTGTCGCAGGATATCTTTCTTTTCTCCGGAACGGTTCGGGAGAATATTTTATTTGGCGTTGAGAACGGACAAGCCAGGAAAGTCGAGGAAGCGGCGCGCATCGCGCAACTGCTGCCGACAATCCAGTCTTTTGGTGACCAATTCGAGACCATCATCGGCGAGCGCGGGGTGCGTCTCTCGGGCGGGCAAAAGCAGCGAACCGCGTTGGCGAGGGCGATCATCAAAAACCCGCCGGTCCTGATTCTCGACGATGCTTTCTCCAGCGTGGACGTCGAAACGGAAGAGGAGATCCTGAAACAGCTCAAACAATTCATGACCGGGCGCACGACGTTGTTGATCTCGCATCGGATCTCGACCGTGCGGGAGGCCGACTTGATTGTGTATCTGCAAGACGGTCAGATCCTTGAGCAGGGGAGCCACGACCAGCTCCTGGCGCGTCGAGGAGTCTACTACCAGCTTTATCGAAGACAGAGCCTGGCGCGCGAAGTGGAGTCCATGACTCATTCGGACGGAAGGCCGTGACCGAGGAAATACACCAAGAAGACGAAATCCTGGGCAAGGCTTACGATGCCCACCTCATGGGGCGCATACTGCGTTATTTGCGTCCGTACTGGAAGCTCCTCACAGTTTCCTTTACGTTTCTCCTACTTCACACCGGGACGCAGTTACTCGGTCCTTACATTACCAAGGTCGCCATCGATCGCTACATCGCCAATCAAGATATTCACGGACTGGATCTCATGGCCTTGGCGTATCTGGGCGTTGTCTTGCTCGGCTTCATCTTTCTTTTCATTCAGACCTACGCGACGGAATACACCGGGCAAAGGGCGATGCATGATCTGCGGATGGAGGTCTTCTCACACCTGCAGAAGCAGGATATGGCCTACTTCGACCGCAACCCGGTGGGCCGACTGATGACCCGGACCATCAATGACGTGGAGACGCTCAACGAACTCTTCAGCACCGGCGTCGTCGGGTTGCTGGAGGACATGTGCATTGTCTTCGGAATTGCCATGGCGATGCTGTGGCTGGACTGGAAACTGGCGCTCGTCTGCCTCTCGGCATTTCCGCTGATCCTCTACATCAGCCGGTTCTATCGGCGACGCGCGCGCGAGGTTTACCGGGAAAGCCGGCTGGTCCTGGCGCGGCTCAACGCCGGGCTGCAGGAAAACATCGCCGGCATCGGCACGATTCAGACGTTCGGGCAGGAAGAAAAAATGTACCGGCGGTTCCAGGAAATCAATTTGGATTATCGGAACGTCCTGCTCCGAAGCGTCCGCTACAACGCCGTGTTTTTTCCGATCATCGAAATTTTCAGCGCCCTGACTATCGGTTTGCTGTTATGGTACGGTGGGCGTCAGATTGTATCCGGCGCGATTCAGGCGGGCGTCATCGTCGCCTTTATTCAGTACATCCAGCGGATGTACCAGCCGATTCGGGACCTCGCCGAGAAATATAACATCATGCAAGCCGCTATGGCGTCCTCCGAGCGAATCTTCACGTTGCTGGACACGCGGCAAACGATCAAGAATCCGGAGCGTCCGAAGAACGTCGAGCGGCTCCGGGGCGAGGTGGAATTCAAAGACGTCTGGCTTTCCTACAATCGCGGTGAGCCGGTGCTCAAAGGCGTCTCATTTCACGTAAGCCCGGGAGAAAAGGTCGCTCTCGTCGGTGCGACCGGCGGCGGAAAGACGTCGATTATTTCCGCGCTCTGCCGGTTTTATGACATCGACCAAGGAGCGATTCTAGTCGACGGCATCGATGTCCGCGAATGGGACAAACAGGCGCTTCGGCGCCATCTGGGATTGGTTCTGCAAGATGTTTTTCTTTTCTCCGGCGATATCGCCGCCAATATTACGCTGGGTGATTCCCGCGTCCGTCCAGAGCGGATGATGGAAGCGGCCGGGCGCGTCCACATCGCGCCGTTTATCGAAAAGTTGCCGCAGAAATACCAGGAAGAAGTCCAGGAACGGGGATCGACACTCTCTCAAGGGCAGCGGCAGCTTCTGTCGTTTGCTCGCGCGCTGGCTTTCGATCCGAAGATTTTGATTCTCGATGAAGCGACGAGCTCGGTCGACACCAGGACGGAGTTATTGATCCAAGATGCTCTTCACGAGCTGCTCAAAGAGCGCACGGCGCTGATCATTGCGCACCGACTTTCCACCATCAAGAACGCCGACCGTATCCTCGTGATCCACAAAGGGGAAATCTGGGAGCAGGGAAGTCACGACGAGCTGCTGGCGCAGGGCGGACTTTACGCGCGGCTGTACGATTTGCAGTATCGCTTCCAGGAAGATGAGAATCGTGCCGCTAATTTAGCTTCAAGGCCCGCAATATAACGACGCGCGCGTCGCCCGAGAGAGGGTAGGCACGGGGGGGGCCAGCCCCTACGTCAGGCGATGAGGCCAAGCGTCTGCGGCGAAGCTCGAAAGCCGGGAAATATCTTGCTTAAATCTTTTTGACCTAAATGCCTCGCGATCACTTCGCTGCAGACGGTGCGGAAATCAGTCGTGAGACTTAAATCCCGCCCCTCGTAGAGCACTTCCGGGGCCAGCCCCGGCCAGCGGCCATACACTTTGCCGCCGCGCACGGGCCCACCCATAGCAAACATCACATTGGCATGCCCGTGATCGGTGCCGCGGTTGCCATTTTCGCGCGCGGTGCGGCCGAATTCAGACATCGTGATGAGAACTACGTCATCGGCTCGGTCGCCGAGGTCGCGATAAAAAACCGACAAACCTTCAGCCAATTCTTTGAGGCGATTGGCCATTTGCCCTTGGGCGCCGCCTTGATTGACGTGAGTATCCCACCCTTGGATTTCCGTGAAAGCGATTTCCAATCCAAGGTCGGCTTTTATGAGGCGAGCGATTTGGGCGAGGCTGGTGCCGAAGCCTCCGTTAGGATAGCGCTCCGCCGATGCGGGAATTCTGGGCTCTATTTGCCTCAGTTCGGTCATGGCGGCGAAGAGATTTTGGCCGCCGAAACGAAACAGCGAGTCCGAAGTGGTGGTGTAGAGTCGTTGTAACGTTTTTGCCATCGCTTCATTGCGCAGGCGAAATTCATCGATCGACGACAAAGTCAGAGCCGGCGCGCTCCCTGCAAAAATGCGCGGTAATTGAGCCGTTACGGCGACCCCGCGAAACGGCGATTCGCTCGTCTTCTTTGCATTTAGATAACGATTGAGCCAACCGTCCGGCGTGCTTTTGATTCCCGGCGTGCCGATTTCCATGTAATCCTGGGCGTCGAAATGCGAGCGCGTGTTGTCGGGCGATCCGGCCGCGTGGATGATCGCGAGATGACCCTTGTCGTAAATGCTCTTGAGCGGCGCGAGCGCCGGGTGCAGTCCGTAAAAGCCGTCCAGGTCAATGACGCGATCATCGCCGGACGCAGGTTCTTCGACGGCGATGCTCGGCCTCAAAGCGTAATAAGCGCGGTCTTTGAACGGGATGACCGCGTTCAACCCGTCCATGGCGCCGCGTTGAAAGATGACCACCATGGCTTTGCCTTTGCCGAGTTGTTGCGCTTTCGCCGCGCGCACGAGAAAAGCGGGCGGCAGCCCGAGGGCGAGAAATCCTAAGCCGGTTGACTTGAGAAAACTCCGACGCGACGAGTTCATGGTCATCTCCTTTGGAATTCCGGCGCCGCCATGAAGAGGGCGATGGCTTGGCTGCCCTCGGTTTCAGCCAGAGCCGAACGAGTCGTTGGCGACAGCGCGTCGGGAGCGACCAATCGGGCGAGAGAATCTCTGTCGCCCACGGCTTCCAGCCGCACGCGAGAGCCGGGAATCCGATTGGCAACCAAATCGGCCGCGAAATTCATGCGCGTAAGCAACATGTCGGAACTCGTCCAAGAGGAGCCGACGTCGGGATAGCCCGTCGGAGGTTGCGCCAGGAACAGTGGTTCGCCCATCCGACCGAGATAGCGCAAGAGCTGATGCGACATTTGCACTTCAGCGCCGGTGGCGCGAAGCGCGCTAGCGACGTATTCCAAGGGCATCTTGACTTTGGCTTGAAACGCTTCGGGAGAGTCAAACTCCGGCGACCCGAAGATGGTCCGTAACACGGTCGGAATATCACCGTCGCTCTGGCGAAACGATTCCGCGACCTTATTGATGATGGCCTGCGGAGGATCGTCGGAAACAAATCGGCGCGCCAGCTTTAACGCGATGAAATGGGCGGTGGAGGGGTGACGGGCCAGAAGGTCGAGGACTTGCAATCCATCGTCCATACCGCCGCCCGCAGGAATCCGGTGGCCCAGGACCGTTTTCTCACCGGCATCGTGAATCCTTGGCTCGAAATAGAACTTCGCTTCGCCTTGCGGCCGTCGAATGGTCCAGCCGGTGAAGCAACGCGCGACTTCCTGCACGTCTTTCTGCGTGTAACCGCCGTCGACGCCCAACGTGTGGAGTTCCATCAGCTCGCGCGCGTAGTTCTCGTTGAGGCCGTGTCTTCGATTATTCGGCGCCAATCTTCCCGCGACCGAGTTCGGGCCGGCGCTCAGCCAATTATCCAAATAGAATAACATCGCCGGGCTTTGCGCCGTGGCGCGCAGCACGTCTTTGAAACGGCCGAGAGCGTGAGGCCGGATCGTGTCCCGGTCGTAAGCGGTCGTGAGCCATCGATCGGCGCCTTTAGCCGCAAAGATATTGAAGTGATTGCTCCAGAAGTCGGCCATCACCTCGTAGAGCTGGCGCTGGCTGTATACGGCGCGTAAAAGCCTCGCCTGCTGCAGCTCCAGAATAATGAAGCGGGGCCCTTGCATCTGCTGCTGAAGCATCGTTGGCTGCTGCCCGGTCTGCTGCCGAGCCACTTTGGGCGGCGGATAGAGCTCAACGAGTTCGCGAGTGCTAAGCCGCATGGTTTTGAGCTGAGCGAGTTTCTCTTCTACCAAAGAATCGGGAATCCTCTCCGGGCTAAGCTGCTCATCTAAATAGGCGCGAATCCCGAGGCGGTTGACTTTTTGGACCTCTTCTCGCGTCGGTCCAAAGCTCGTGCGGTTGAGGAAGTGAATGATCTTCTGCTCTTGGTTGAGCGGCACCGACATGAATTTACTCTCCACGTCAATTCCCGCAGATTGCTGCGTAAACGGGATTTCGAGTCCTCTCAAAGTTCGTCATTCCCGCATGCTCGTAGCGGGAATCCAGGCGAAACTCTGACTGGACCCCCGATTAAAACATTCGGGGGTGACGACTTCGGGGAAACTCTCATAAATGTTTTTTTGATACCGCAGCTTGCTGCGGGGTCGTTCATTCGCGATCTTTCTGGTCCGGGCTTGTCTTGTCTCTGAATTGCTTGCGGAAAGTCTTTCTTTCGTCTTGGAGCCGCTCTGTCCGTTCACGAAATTTTTCTCGCATTTGTTGCTTTTGTTCCGGCGATAATCCTTCCAGACGCTCGCGAAATTTCTGTCGCAGCTCCTGCTTTTCCTCGGGCGAGAGGCCTTGGAATTTCTCCTGGAATTTCTCGCGCAGCTCGCGCCGCTTCTCCGGCGGTAGCTCGCGAAACTGCTCGAAACGGCGCTTGAGGGCCTCGCGCCGCTCCGGAGGGAGCGCGCGCCACTGCTGCCAGCGCTCCCGCAGACGCTCCTGTTGCTGCGGCGGGAGCTCCCGCCAGCGGTCGAAATTCTTACGAATCTCCGCTTTTTTTTGCGGGTCCATATTGCGCCAGGTTTCAAATTTTTGCTTGAGTTCTTGCTGCTCCTGCGGCGGGAGTGACCTCCAGCGCTGAAACCGGTCGCGGAGCTCTTGCTTTTCTTGCGGTGTCATTCGCTGCCAACGCTCCAGGGATTCCTGATCGTTCTGGGCCAGGACTTGGCCTGACGGCGCTGACTGACTCCATGAAGCAGGAGGCGGCAAAAGGATCAATAACAAAAAGAAACCCAGGTGCTTGATCAGCGGCTTCACTTTGCGGTCTCCTTTTTATTCCTTGGCGCGCTTTTTTGTGAGTTTGTTCCCTTTGTCGGGTCTCCAGCATTCTCGACGTCAGGCATGTCCTGCATCATGTCCATCTGCCTGATCACTTCCATGTCCCGCAGGAGGTCCATCATCTGAAGCATTTCTCCGTCCGGTCGCTCGTTATCTTTGCTCGCCGCCAACAGCGGCAATCCGGCGAAAAGCACCGCGGCTAAAATCAACCAATGCAAGCGTGACATAGGCAGTGATCATTCAAGCTGCGCTGTTTGCCTGGCCGCCCATGGACTCCAGCATATCCATGGCGTCTAGGACTTCCATGTTGGAGAAGAACTCCAAGTTCTCGGTCATCGGAAGGATCTCCATAAAAGATTCTTCGTCCTGCGGCAATTCGTTCGCGCGCCAGGCTTTGTTGCCGAAGGTAAATGTTAGCGCCAACAGTACCACCGCGGTT
>VBKE01000340.1:0-5209 GCA_005879605.1 Deltaproteobacteria bacterium | reverse complement strand
CGGCCAGCTTGTGTCGCATCTCCCGGCTGTAATCGTCCCAGAAGGCCTGCGGCGGCTCATCGGCTGCGACCGTTATGGGGAGAACCGAGGCCATCTGTTTGAGATAAAGTCGGCATGGTTCACAGCCGGCTATGTGGGTGTCGACTTGATTGCGCTCCGTGTTGCCCAGCTCGCCGTAATAGTAAAGGACCAATTCCTGTTCGAATGTTTCGCAAGCCGCTACGGAAGATTTATTCTGCTGAGCCATACCGGCCTCCTAGGCGAATTCCGCCAGGCTTTGCCTGAGCGCCGCGACCGCCCGGTGAAGATGAACCTTTACGGTACCTTCGGCGGTCTGCATCATTTGAGCGATTTCACGGATCGAGAGTCCTTCATGGTTTCTCAATATAAACGCGGTTCGTTGTTTCGGTGGCAGCGCCTCCAGCGCCGCGCCTATCTTACGTGAGACTTGCCCGGCGGTCACGAGCTGCTCAGGCAAAGGAACGGCGTTGGGATCCTGGTTCAGCCTTGCGCCGCTCTCGAGTTTTTCTTCGTAGGATTCAACGGGCGCACGCTGTTTGCGGCGCCGATAGTCCAGGCAGACATTCACCAGAATCCGATAAAACCACGTGTAAAAGCCAGATCTGCCGTCGAATTTCTTGATATTCATATAAGCCTTCAAGAAGGCATCCTGCGAAAGGTCCTTCGCCTCTTCTCGGTCGCGGGCGAAATCGAAAGCAATGTGGTAGGCTTTTTGTTTGTAGCGATCCACTAGTTCCTCGAACGCCTTCGTATCCCCGTTTTTGGCCAATGCCACGAGTTCTTCATCTGCCGCCTTCACAGATGGATTTCCGTTCATGACCGGATTATACCACATGCCAAGGCAGCGAAATGGCCACCGCCGGCAACTAAGCGGCGGCGGCCTGAGTGTGGCTTAGACCGAAATTAGCTTCCCGATTAACGATTCTTTATGTCGCGCACGACTTCACGCCTGTCGCCGCGGATTTGCCGTCGATCGAGTCGACGTGCTCTCCGATCAGATTTCAGCTCGCCTCTGTCGCCTTTGATCTCCTTCACATCCTGAGCGATTTCTGCCTTGCCAGCCCCGTTCTTTATGTCACTGCGAAGTTCTTTTCTGTCGCCCCTGAGCTCGCGGCGGTCCTGCCGAGTTTCTTTGCGATCCTGCCGGAGCTCTTGGTGATCCTGCTTGAGTTCCTTTAGATCTCCTTTGATTTCCCCGTCTGCTGCAAAAACGGGCGAACCCGCGAAGAGGAGCGATGCTGCCATAACGGCGGCGCCGAACAAGTGTTTATGCCTTTCCATCCCGTCGGACCTCCTATTTTGATTAGCTTTTTGGGCTTTAACCCTTAGACGGGGCTGTCATCGGAAGGTTTACAGGGCCGGGGGAACTCCATGGGATAAAAAGGCTCAAGGTATGCTCTCGATGGATGACGGCGAGCCGACGGGTATTGGTCGTTTTGCCATTCTCAACCTATTTTTTCTTCGATCAAGTTCCCCGCGCTGAATTCAAATATGGTTCCGTTACCCTAAAATAACTTTTTATGGTAATAGCTTGGAACTCCGCTATGAAAAGACTCTTGCTTGGGCTTGCTGCGATTTTACTTTTCCCGATCGCCATGGTGCATGGAGCTGACTCTAGTTCTGTACCTCGGTTCAATAAAGTAATGATCATTATCTTGGAGAACGCGAATTACAGGGATGCTCTCGCGCAACCTTTCCTCGGCACCTTGACCAAAAGCGGGGCACTCCTCAGTCAGTTCTACGCCGAGGCACATCCTTCGCTACCAAACTATATAGCGCTGACGGCTGGAACCACGGGCGGTGTGACCTCTAATGGACCAGTGAGCTTAGACCTGCGTCATATAGGCGATCTCCTTGAAGCAAAGGGTAAAGCATGGAAAGTCTACGCCGAAGCTTATCCTGGCCACTGTTTCCTTGGAAAACAATCGGGTACCTATGTGCGCAAGCACGTGCCGTTTCTGAGTTTCGAGAACGTTCAAAAAGATGTGCATCGCTGCGCCAACATTGTTGAGGCCTCGGTTCTCACTGCCGACGTGGCGAGCGGGAGTCTACCGGATTATTCTTTGTATATTCCCGACCAGAGGAACGACGGACACGACACCGGCCCCGCCTTCGCCGACCGCTGGATGGCTCAGGCCTTTGGGCCCCTCCTGAAAAATGATGCTTTCATGAAGGGATTATTATTGGTTGTCACTTTCGACGAGGCAGATGATCGTGATCCTGCCAACCACATCTTCACCGCGCTGATAGGCGAGTCGGTCCTCTCCGGCAGTGTCTCGAAAAACCCGTACAACCACTACAGCCTTCTGCGCACCATTGAAGGTGCCCTCAGCTTGGGGACCCTCGAAAAAAATGACGCTTCGGCCTCTTCCATCGCTGGGGTGTGGCGGCAAAACCTCTCCGGCCCGAAGTCACTTCGTAACTAAACGCCCGCGACGCGCCATTAAACAAAATCTTGTTTTCTCTCGGGGAGTGCTGGCCGCAGCAGTGGGACTGACAATTCCCGGTATTCTCAATCCGGTGACCGGGAGCGTTGCTACATGAGCTGTCCTCAATTCCTGTCATTGCGAACTCGGCGCGTTTGATTCGCTTACGAGAATTCGCATGCGAATGGCTTAAACGTCGCTAGAAACTTGAACATGCGGGAATTACGGCGTATAAAAAAACCACTGTGTTTCTTTATCTTTCAACAAATGGACGCGGTGGTGTGCGGCGGTGGATTGGAGCAATTCTTTTTCTTTTCGTCTTCACACTTCCCTTACACTTTCATCCCGGCACAGAGAGTTCCCGACTTAGTCAAGAGTGCAGTTGCTATTATGGAGGTCGAACTCAGTTAGGTTCGGCCCCGGCGCCTGTTACCTTAGTTCCTACCTATGAAGTGGTGTTTCTAGTCGCTCGCGGAGCCGAAACTCCTGCTGCGGTGCCGGTCGAGTCTGAATCTGCCCGCGGTCCTCCCCGTTCTCTTTAGTTCAACACAGCGAATCCTTCAGAGGCTCATATCTCTTTCTCTCTTGAATGAGAGAGAAGTGAGGTCTTGGTTGCTGGTCAAAATCCGTGTTGCCAAAAATTTAGCTGTGGAGGTCTGAGATGGAGAAACAATTGATGGTTCTCTTTTTTTTGCTGAGCTTATTGCTAGTGTCAAAGGATCCGGTTTTTGGAGAGGAGTCACGCGAGGCTCTCCAGTCAGTTCGCTACAGACTGGTCAAAATGGCTCGGACGTTTCTGGGCCTGCCCTATCGTTGGGGCGGAACGTCGGAACGACGTGGGGTCGATTGTTCCGGTCTAGTCAAGGTGCTTTTTGCTAAACTGCACATCGAGCTGCCGCGTTCTTCGCGCGAACAGATCCAATCGGGCAAGGAAGTTCCGCTCGATCAACTCGAGACAGGTGATTTAGTATTCTTTTCTAACCAGGGCGAGATACCAACGCATGTAGGTGTTTATCTGGGCAATGATCAGTTCCTGCACGCCGAGCAGAAAGCCGGGCGAGTGATTATCACTAATTTGAAGGACCCATGGTACGCCAAGCGTTTTCTGGGTGCCCGTCGCGTGATGGGTCTATGGAAAAGCGAGAGAGAAACTTGAGGAGGAATTGATAAGCTCAGCAACTTTGTAGAAGAGGGAAGCTATGAAAGCTGGAAATCCAACGAAGGTATTCGGCAAGATTTGCCCGTGTTGTGGGCAAGTCGGATTGGTTCTCTATGAAACGGAGAGACGGATAGTTTATGAATGCCCGCATAGACACCAGTACGAGACCAGAAAGTGGCGGCGGGAAACCAGAGATAAAGTTGGACTTCTAAAATCATCATTGACAAACCCCTAGTGGCTTGGGTAGGTTGGGTGGCGTGCTGGATTCGAGTTCGAAAAATGCAATTGGCGCTCGTCGGCTGATCGGGGCGACCCTATTAGCCTTCGTTTTCTTTCTGCCTTTGCACCAGCACTTCTTTACTCCGACCCCGCAGTTCGCTAAGGAGTGCAGCTGCGTTCATGGGGTCAAAACGGCGGCGGGGTTAGGAACAGCGCCAGCGAGCTGGACGCCGAGTTTTCAGACCTCTGCTGTCATCGACGGCGAGTCGCAGGTTCCAATCCAACTCTGGAGTGGCTGTCATTCAAGTCGCGCGCCGCCTTTGACCCAATCTCTCTAACGATCCCTTTTTCAAATCATAAACTAGTTGCTTTCCGTTCCGCGCGGGGCGGAGAGCAGACTCTTTATTGTTAGGGAGGTGGGTCTATGAACTCATTTTGCAAAAAGTCATGGATTGTATCCTCGTGCTTGGTTGTTTGTTGCGCTGTTATGCTCCCGGGTACCGTGTCGGGTCAGGAGTCCGAACTCGAGACTTTGAAACGGCAACTCAAGGAAATGCAGGATCAAATGCGAACGATGGCGGAGCGGATTGAGCTCATGGAGCAAGAGAAGGAGGCGGAGCAAGCCGCGCCGTCGCAGTCCGCGCAGTCAGCGGCGCAGTCATTTCCGGGGGCACTGAACCCCGCGATTTCGGTGATCGGAAATTTCGTCGGGCGAGCGGATACTCAAAGAGTCTTCAATGACAGCGGCGATCGGATCGACAACAAAATGAATCTCCGCGAAGCTGAAATCGACATGCGGGTTCCGATCGATCCCTATGCCGACGGTGTCTTGATCGCTTCTTTGGAATCGGAAAGCCCGGGTAAGTTTTCTGCCGGTGTTGAAGAAGGCTACGTGACTATCAAGAAGCTGCCGTTTTTGGATGAGCCTCCGTTAGGACTTAAGTTGAAGGTGGGGCGCTTCCGGCCCACGTTTGGCTTGTTCAATATTCTCCATACCCACGATCTGCCGACGACTTTCAGGTCTTTACCGACGGCGGAGTTCATGGGCGAGGACGGGTTTATTCAAAATGGAGTCTCCGGCAACTTTTTTATCCCGACGCCGTGGGACACCGATTCGAGTCTTGACGCTACGATCGAGGTCCTAAATGGCGGAGATGTTGCTATTTCGCCCTCCGCGAGGTCGAGGATTTCCTACCTTGGGCATCTCCGATGGTATCGCACGCTCTTCCCGGGCCACGACCTATCGCTCGGATGGTCGAGCTACTATCATCCGGCCAATAACAGCGTCGGGTCCGCGGATTTTCATGGGGTGGATTTCCTCTACCGCTGGAAACCGTTTCGACTAGGAGAATACAAATCGTTTCTTTTCGGCGGCGAGTTGATG
>VBKE01000339.1 GCA_005879605.1 Deltaproteobacteria bacterium | reverse complement strand
GCTCCCGTATCCCAAAAAACTTCGCACTTCCGCGCCGTGATCACGCCGTTTTTGACGGCGGTCTTGATCTTCGTGATCACCTTATGCTTGGTGATCGTCAGAAACTCTTCTTCCCGCGTCAGCGCATAACGAACCGGCTTTTTTGTGATCAAAGCCAGTGCCGTAACCAGCGGCTCCAACTTGGCGTAGAGCTTGGCGCCATAGCCGCCGCCCAGATACGGAATGCGCACGCGAATGCGGTTCATGGGAATGCCGAAAGTATTAGACAGTTCGGTACGAACGTAGGACGGCGTTTGACTTGCCGTCCAGACGTTGATTCGTTGATTCTCGTCTAAATAGACCAAGGTTACATGTGGCTCCATCGGCAGGTGCTGCGCCGGCGGCGAGCTGAAGGTATCTTCGAAGACTCTGTCCGCCGCAGCAAAAGCTTTGTCCACGTCGCCCCGGCGAAGCTTGAACTGATAGCAGATGTTGGATTTTTGACCGGCCTTGACGTGAGCAAGGTCTGCGAACGCCTTCGCCGGCCTATGCTGCTCATGGACCAGCGGCGACTTCGGCTTCACCGCTTCAAGCAGATCCAGAACCGCCGGTAGAGGCTCGTAATCGACTTCGACGAGCTGCAGCGCGTCTTCAGCCGTACGCCGATCTTTCGCCGCCACGGCGACCACGGGATCGCCCACAAAACAGACCTTATCGACGGCGAGAATTGGCTGATCCCGAAAAGCCGGGCCGAAGTAAGGGTCGACGCCCGGCATTTGAGCGACTTCAGCGCCGGTCAATACGACGGCGACGCCATTGAGCGCTTCGGCTTTGGATTTTTCGATGCGCCGGATACGGGCGTGCGCATAGGGGCTTCTGAGCACGGCGACGTGGAGCATGCCCGGCATCTCGATATTACCGACATACAGCACCTGCCCCGTCACTTTTGAGTTGGCATCTTTTCGATAGACCGACTGCCCTATGACCGCAAAGTCTGCCATCCCGTCACTTTTAGGGTTATGTTCCGCTATCCAACTGAGCGATTGCCCTTTTCACAAAGACCCGGACCATCTGCCGCTTGTACCATTCCGAACCGCGCAGATCAGAGAATGGAGAGATTTGCCCGTCGACTTTGCCTAACACCTCATCGACGACTGCATCGCTCAGGTTCAGTCCCCGCGCGAACTCTAGCCCCCGTATGAGTACCGGCGTCATCGCTACACCCCCCAAAGCCAGTCTCAGCTCCCGGCAACGACCATTATCTTTGGCAAGCAAGGCGGCGACCCCTAGACAGGGCCAGTCATTGGCGGAAAGCGCGCTATATTTGAGATAAACCGCTTTGCTTCCTTCGGGCATGAACGGGATCTTGACGTCGACGAGAATCTCGCCCGGTTCCAGGGCGGTTTCGTACATGCCGCGAAAAAAATCCCTTAATGGAATCGCCCGAGAACCCTTGGGACCAAAAATGCTAACTTCGGCCTCTAAAGCGAGAAGCGCTGGCGGGGGGTCGAGGCGATAGTCGGCGTGCGCAAGATTGCCGCCCACCGATGCGGTTTGTCGGACCCGAACGTTGCTGATTTTCCCGAAGGCTTCGGCCACGACGGGCATAGAGTTCCGCACCACAGGCGAACGTTCCACCGCGCCGTGAGTGGCGAGCGCGCCGATGCGAATCCCATCGCGCTCCTCGGAAATCCCATCGAGCCCGGGTATCGACTGGAGGTCGACAAGACAAGGATAGTAAACGGCCCTTTGTTTCATGAGAATCACGAGTGTCGTTCCGCCCGCGATGGGACGGGCGTCGTCGCCATGCTTGACCAAAAGATCGCTGGCCTCGGCCAGCGATTGCGGCTGCAAAAGATCGAATGATCGAATGGTCATGGTTCGCCTAGAGCGAAATGGATTATCTCTTCTAAACGCCTTGTTTCCTAGAAGTCAAGTTTGCACGGTCGTTGACCGACTGTTGACAGATGGCGCCATCTTTGAAAAGAATCGACCGGGAAAAAGGAGGGTAACCATCATGTTGGCGAAACTGAGGCATATCGCCGTAATGACTGAAAATTGGGATCGGATGGCTAAGTTCTACCAGACCATTTTCGGCATGAAGAAGATAACCAACGGTATGACCGACGAGAATGGCAACTACAACAAAGAACGCGGCCATCTGAGCGACGGCGTCATTGGCCTCGCGCTGTTACAGCGCCAGCCCGGATTCAGATCCGGCTTCGATCACTTCGGCCTCGAAGTGGATGACGTCCAAAAAGTGCGCGACCGGTTGAAACAGTTTTATCCTGACGTTTACATTGCCCAAAGCCAGAGCCACGTCCCCTTCGCCGGCCTGAGAAGTCACGATCCCGACGGCAATCAATTCGATCTCTCTCAAAAAGGCATGGCAAATGTTCGTGAGGGCTATCTGCAAGAAGGGTGGGAGCAACCACGATGGATCAATCACATCGCCCTGCGGAGCGCCAGGCCAGCCCCCATTGCCGAATTCTACCAGAAAATCTTCGAACTCCAACCGGTGGAAGGTCTCTGCGGCGACAACAGCTTTTATCTGAGCGACGGCAAAGTACTCTTGGTGATCCGACCGTGGGACATGGATGCTTACCGCGGCTTGATGGCCGGATTGGATCACTTTGGTTTCAAAGTCGACAACCTGGAGCAGACTAAAAAAGATCTCGACGTCCTCGCTGGCTCCGCTCCTACATCGGGCGCGAGAAAAATCGCTACTGGCCGAGATGGCGAGAGACGCCAGAAGAATCTCGAGGACTGCAAGCTTTGCAAGCAATCGCTTTCCGATCCGGACGGCGTTTTGCTCGATTTGACCGACTAAAGACTTTTGAGATCCGGGCGATCCTGCCACATCGGATGCCAAAAAACTGGTGAGGTGTCGTGGCAAACGTGAACTGTGACAAGAGGCTAGCCGATGACGGAAATTGGACGCCTCGCCACCGGCCGCAGACAATTAGCCGCCATATTCTCTGAGAATACACCTCCGGCCACATCTCAAGGATGGTGGCACACATAAAGTTGGAAGTGTAAGACCGGAAATCTAAGACGCTGCGGGGATGGATCTAGGATTGGGGTTTGTTTGACGAGAGTGGGGATGGGTCGATATGTTTCGCGAGGCCAATTTTGGAAGGGGCGGCTTTCCGTTTAAAAGATCTTGGGTCTAACTTGTGGAGTCGTATCTTCCGGGAAAGCGTCCGCAGTCCGATTCCACAGCTCTTTGCCGTAAGCGCAACATTCCCGCCAAAATCATCCAGCTTCTGCACAAGAAAACGCCTTTCCTGTTCCCTCATCCATTCGTCCAGAGAAGCGCAGGAAATAATTCCGTTTTCCTTCGGCTGAGATTCGCGCGCAAGATCGGGTAAATCTACCATGTCGATCACTCGTCCCGTAGCCAAGACGATCGCTCGCTCGAGCACGTTTTGAAGCTCCCTGATGTTGCCCGGCCAGGTATATTCCATCAAAACATTCATAACTTTCTTGGAGATGGCGTTGATACCCTTTGCCGAAGCAACCGGATGATGACGCAGAAAATCATGGACCAGCAGCGGAATATCGACCTTTCGTTGACGGAGAGGCACCAGATGCACGGGAATCACGTTGATCCGATAATAAAAGTCGGACCGCATCTTACCCTCAGTGACCATTTCCTTTAACGGAACATTGCTCGCCGCTATCACACGCATGTCCACGTGAAGGCTCGTGCTCCCGCCTAGCCGCTGAACTTTCTGATCCTCAAGCGCGCGCAGCAATTTACCCTGCATCACAACCGACATGCTCTCAATTTCATCCAAAAAAAGAGTCCCTCCCTGGGCGAGCTCAATCTTTCCCGGTTTCGCTTGATCGGCGCCGGTGAAGGCGCCCTTCTCATAACCAAAAAGCTCACTCTCCAGTAAGCTTTCAGGGAACCCGGCACAATTGATGGTTACAAACGGTCCCTCGCGTCGCCCGCTTTGATAGTGTATGGCGCTCGCCACCAGTTCCTTTCCGGTTCCCGTTTCCCCTTGAACCAGCACGGTCATATCGGTGGGACCTACCATGCGAATGACCTCAAATACCCGATGCATTTCCGGCGTCTTGCTGAGCATCCCGCCAAAAATAGAGCGATCTTTGAGCCAGCGACGAAGATGGCGAATCTCCATGTAAACATTCGATTTTTCCAAGGCCACGCGAGTGGACTCTTGCACCGCTCCCAAATCGAAAGGTTTCACAACAAAATCACTGGCTCCGAGTTTGAGAACGTTCACAGCCGTTTGAATATCGGAATAGCCGGTAATCGCGATGACCGGCACGTCGGGCAAATTTTGATGTATATAGGATATCAGCTGAACTCCATCCATCCCCGGAAGCTTGATGTCAGTGATGGCGAAATCGATGTCTTCTTCGGCGAGCCGGGCGATACCCTCTTCCGCCGAGGAGACGGTGACGACCGAATAGCCGCTTTGGGTGTACAAGCGCTCCAGCTGCTGGCGAACGGTCGCATCGTCGTCTACCACGAGCAGGTTCGGCGTTCGTAAGTCCATGCCTTTTTTGAAAGGCCCGCGTCCGTTTTTGCCCGTCGCGTACTCGTCGACGCTCGACCCTGTGGAAGCTTGAGTCTTGATCGTATTCGCTATCATTGAACTATGCGCCGATCAGGAAGTTTCTTGAAGAAATCCGTTGTCGGATGGGACCTTGATCAGAATCGAAAATACGCCCCGATCGCGGTGCTCCTGACGAAAGGCGATTTTTCCGAAATGGCGTCGCAGGATTTGTCGCGCCACTGCCATGCTCAGACCAACCCGGCAATCATTAACCTTGAGAAAGGGACGGAACACATCATTGGATGGAACATTCAAGTAAGTCGGCGAGGCGTTAATCAAACTAAGCTCGACGTATCGATCGCCCTCCATCCAATGCAAGCCCGCCTCGATCTTCAACTCTCCGCCTTCCGGGAGAAGCGCACAAGAAAACTCAATGACCCGTTTCAACGCGCTACGAAATTGGCCGTCAAGTTGAAGCCTAGGAAGCGGCTCCTTGACCACAACAGTCATCCGAATTCCGTGTTCAGCCAGCTCTCGTTCGCTAATTCGAATAACTTCGGCTAGCACCACGGCTAGATCTTCTGCCCTCAATTGCAAAGGGGGAGGGGAAAGATACTCGGTAATTTCACGTGTGAGTTTGTGGATCTGTTGGACGCCAAAGGCAACGGATTTTGAGCTCTGTTGAGGTAAAGCACCGGACAAAGTCAGAAGATCCAGTTCTCCGCGGATGGCCTGCAGGTGGTTTCCGATCTCGTGAGTCAAACCGATCAACAGATCGCGGATCTTCCGGATGGCTCCGGCTTCTTTGTCGGCGGACCCGTCTACATTCAAATCCTCGGTGTAGAAGCTCCAAATGGCCGGTGTTTCTTTTTCTCGAAGGCAATAGGAAAACGAGAGTTCTCTCAGCTGAATCTCCTGAGTTCTATGTTTTGGGAGAAAGCGATACCCACAGGAAATTTTTGGGCCGCCATTTTGAAGTTTGTTCCAAGCAGTTGCAACTCGCTCGCGATCCTGCGGGTGAATGCGATCCATCCACATGGAGGTCGCCTGCCCGAGATCATGCTCGCAAAAACCCAGAAGCTGTCTGAACGCGTCGTTGAAAACGCAAAACCGACGATCCCGACTCCAAAGCGCCGCAGCGCATGGCACCTGATCAAGGATAATCCCGGCTTGGGCAAGGCCTGCTTTCAAGTCCTCGCCGTTGAAAACCTCTGGTGCAGCCACGCCCGCAGGGTTCGGTTTGGCTTTTCGTCCCGGAACAGACCTCAAATGGTTGGTGGCCATACCGGTGATCGCATATCAAAGATTTCACACCAGGGCAACGGCACCCGTCTATTGTCCCGCTTCCGATAGGCCATTCTAATATTCTCGGAGAGTAGACTTCAGTTAACCGCAGCGCGTCGCGTACGAGAATCGTCATGCAGGTGGATCTCTTCCGCGTGCAAGCCGAGATTTTTTGCCTGGACGTAACACGCATGACATACGATCATATCGAGCAAAATAACTCCCGCTTCCGCGCTGGTAACTCGATAGGGCGCACCTGTCGTCAACCTGTCACAATGTCGACAAATAAACTCCATGGCAGGGAGTGGTAGCAAGCAACATGCCGCCCTTTTTACGAATTTATAACAATTGGATACTTCCTAAAACGGCGCCAAATATCCCTAGGAACTGCGGGATTTCTCCAGCTTTGCTCCAATCATAGACCGTCGGCTTTTCAGCACTGATAGGAGACTGGGTGTAGGATAAACAGGTCTCGGAAACTGAAATTCTTAAGGGAATTACCTACAGAAGTTCTTGAGTCCCAATTTGCAAAGGATAGCCGCCACAGTGGCGGAGACCGATTCGATCTGCATCGGCATTCGCAGGATTGCAGCAACAATTAGAACGATAATTTGCATAGTAGAGGCGGTAATTTCATCCGCCAGAGCCAAGATCTCTTCATTACAAAGCCCATTGCGCAGGTCGTCTCTGACTGAGTCAAGAAACCGAGTTCCGTCCTGTTTTAGCTCTTCGTACATCAGCTCGAACCCTCTTCCCCATTCCGCTAAGTTGGTACCGAAAGACAATGCCTCATACATGTCCTGTGTCTCGATAACCTTCTTCAATGCCGTCTGGTAACTGATGATGCCGGCCACACGCGCTGGCCTGGATGATCCCAACAGCTGATACCCAAGAACGACGTAGAGTTCCTCGATGCCGATGGTCAGGAGTTTCATAGCCTCGGCAGTCAATTCTTCAATGGTCAACTCTTTTGCGGTCATTTGTTCCCGCTCCCTCGGTTTGCTTAAAAAATGATAAATGTCTCTACAGCCGTTGACTTCTAGACCGAGACGGTTACAAAACAACCACGTCGGAACGAGAATATCCTTGAAGGGCATTGCGAGTGTCGACAATTAACCGGCTGAACTTCGCAACCAGAGCGTAATCAACTGACGAATGATCGGTTAAGATCACGACGCAGTCCATGGACCGTAGCGTTTCCGCGGTCAAATCGATGGACTTTATGGTGTTTTCTTTAATGTTAATCGAGCTAACGTAAGGATCGGAGAAGTAGATGGACGCGCCTTTTCCATGGAGCCCTTCCAAAATCTGCAAGGCAGGAGATTCTCTGACATCATTAGTGTCTCGCTTATAAGAGACCCCAAGACCGAGGATCCTGGAACCCTTTAAGGTTTTGCCTTTTTCATTTAACGCGTCGGCAATTAGACGGACCGTAAAGGCGGGCATCTGGCTATTAATGTGTCCCGCAAGTTCAATGAGTCTCGGCTCACAACCATTCATTCTGGCTTTCCAGGTGAGGTAATAGGGATCTATCGGAATACAATGCCCGCCCAACCCAGGCCCTGGATAAAAAGGCATAAAGCCGAAGGGTTTAGTTTTGGCGGCGTTTATCACCTCCCAGACGTTGATGCCGAGGCTATGGCAGGTGAGCGCCATCTCGTTGGCTAGAGCGATGTTGACGCTGCGAAAAGTGTTCTCCAACAGTTTCACCATTTCCGCGGAATCTGTCGAGGATACCGCGATAACGCTTTCCACGAACTGCTCGTACAGCAAGACGGCGACCTCCGTACAACGCGCCGTTACGCCGCCCACCACTTTGGGAATATTGTGTGTCGTATATTTTTGATTCCCCGGATCGACCCGTTCCGGCGAGTAAGCAAGAAAAAAGTCGTGCCCGACCTTGAGACCCGACTCTTCGAGAATGGGTAGAACAATTTCCCGCGTCGTTCCTGGATAGGTCGTGCTCTCCAAGACGATGAGTTGCCCAGGTCGGATGTGATTCCGTATTGCTTCGACGGCGGCGATAACATAAGACAGGTCTGGATCCTTATTCTTCCTCAGTGGAGTGGGAACACAGATATTCAGCGTATCGAGCTTCTCCACCGCCGCCAGAGACTGGGTCGCCCTGATCTTGTTGGCTGATACAAAGGATAAGAGAGTTTCGCTGGGCACGTCCAGCACGTAGGACATCCCGGAATTGACCGCGTCGACTTTCTCTCTCATTAAATCGATGCCGGTCACCTGATATCCTTTTCGCGCCATCTCGACCGCCAAAGGTAGTCCCACATACCCTAGACCCACAACACCCACTTTGGCAGAGCGGTCACGAATCTTCTTCTTCAACTCTCGCCCTAGCTGGGAGCGCTGAGGCACTATTTGATTCCGCAAGAAGACGGCGGCCTCGCCATGTTCCATAAAGTTTCCTCCTTAAGTTACACGAATTTTCTAGTCTAAGTGGCCCAGGAATTGACTGAACACCCTAGCGATGAGGAGACAATTCAACCGCAGCGCGGAATACGCTCCGGAACGTCGGCCCCGGTAGAGTTAATATTTGCCATATGACGGTTACTTTTTTTTTCGAGAACCATCCCAGTGGCTTTCCGCCTACATAATAGCGGTCGATAATTGCATGCGCGGTTTCTAAACCTATTTTTTTAAAGGACGGCTGATTCCGGGAAAGGTCCTCCATGATATCGGATGGAATTTGGACCAGTTTGTAGAGCTGTAGATAACTGAGCAACAGGTACAGATACGCCGCCGCAACGGATCCCCGAATCGAATCCAATATCCATTGCCAAGACAATTCTTTCGCGTAATGTTTCATGAGAACCATGGTGTCCACCAGCGCAACCATCCCTCCCACCTTGTGGAAATCCTGCGCCCAATGGGTGGCGAGATAAACGAGGTGCAGTTCACAACTTAGCCGGCGCACCTCCCTGCCGCGAAATTGTGAAGGGCGCAATTGGCCGGCAAAGGTTTCAGGTTTGAAAATTACGGCGCGGGTCGCGCTTTTTCTAGGCGCCAGCAAACCGTGGTGAACCTCGACCCAAACGTTCTTCTCTTCGTGAAAAAACGGCGCGGCATGGTGATGAGTATCGTACCGCGGCGCCGAATCTTCAAAGTGCTGCCGGTATCCAAGCTGCTCCAGCACGGCTGTGACCCTCGGCAATGATTCTTTTTGAATTAAAAAATCCAGGTCGCGCATGAGCCTCAAATGGGGCTCGGGATAACACTCTTCCGCGATCGAGATTCCTTTCAGCAGCGTTATCGGGGGAACCTGCCCCCGACAGGCGTCAAGGATTTCTTCCATGGCATCCAGGTGGTCTCCCACGACCACTCGGGCGGTCAGATCTGCGGCCTTCAGAGCATACCAAGCGGGACATGCCGAATTATTCGGATCGTCTTTCACCGCCCGATAGAACAATGGCCCGAGGCCGCTTTGAATGGCCCAAGCGACTATCCCGTCGTCGAATCCGTTCAGCGGCAAATCTCCCCGCTCGTTCGCGATCGCCTCGAGTAAGGAAATTAGCTGCGGCCTGCGCTGGCAACCCAGTTGGGGCGAGGACGAGTGAGTAAGAGTACGGCGCATAATAGAAAAGATGAACCATCGGCTCAGGCAGAGAAACAAACGTTCTCCTCACCCATTCTCTCTAACGTCTCTTTAATCAATGCGCACGTGAGACGAAGGTCTCCCGAATCGAGGTGAAAAGAGGGAACCCTCCGGGCGATAGCGACAACTCCTGCAAGTCCATCTTCCACATGCGCCAGGGGATTTAATGCCTGTGCAAACAAACGCGCCGCCGTTTCAGCCTGGCTTAGCAGACGGATGGCCGGGGAATGGCAGTCGGCGCAGTACTCGATAAAAAAGATCGCCTTCAACGGCAGCGGTTCGCCACAAGTGGAATTGGGTAGCTGCCGCGTCGGGATGTGCAAGGTCGATGACGTGCGTAAAGCTTTATCGGGTAACGAATAGGGACATGGCGGGTCTTTTTTTAGGCAGATCGCGTGCGGATACGGCTGAACTTCTAGACGGTCCAAGTCCAAAGGGGCCAACTCATCGCTCAAATAATCGAAACCGTGATTTAACAACGCCCAGGTCGTCGTCGATTTTCCCTTTCCCGACGCGCCGACTAAAAGGAATGCTCGGTCTGAATCTGCCAATGCGGCCGCGTGGACGAAATACAAATCGCGTCGCAATTTTTGTAATTCAATCGTGATGTCCTTCTCAAGGATAAACAGAAGCTCACCATCGTCCGCTGCCATTTGCGGCTCGCTCCCGCGACATGCGATGCGAAAGCCCGGATCTTTCCGACAGGTCTCAACCACATAATCAAGATGCGAAGGACCGAAGTTGCGCCCTTGCATCCCACCATAATTGCCGAGGATGAGGTCATGCGTCTTAGGATCGCGGCACTCTATTCTCACGCGGCATCCCAATATCTCGAGAAAAATCTGGTTACGTCTAAACGACGA
>VBKE01000020.1 GCA_005879605.1 Deltaproteobacteria bacterium | reverse complement strand
AGGAGCCAGCTCATGCTCGTTTCTGAATCGAACGAAATCACGTCGGGAGAGCAGGCTTACGATCAAATCATGCGCGACAGCGTGCTCTCGGATAATTCTGAAGCCCTGCGTATACTGCGTAGGGTTGGGGAAAGAATCGCCCGAGCGGCAAACAAACCGGAATACAGGTGGGAATTCCGCGTTATCAATGATCCTGAGACCGTCAACGCCTTTTGCGTCCCGGGAGGAAAGGTCGCGGTCTATACAGGTCTCTTTCCCATCGCTAAAGACGAGGCGGGGCTGGCCGTTATCCTGGGGCACGAGGTGGCTCATGCGCTGCTCCGCCACGCGGGAGAGAGGATGAGCCAAACCGAGATTTTAGGCGCCGGATTGGCGCTTGCGGGCGCCAGAGGCGTTAATCCGCAAATCCTTCAAGCGCTTGGTTTGGGTGCTTCTGTTGGGGTGGTTCTCCCTTTTAGCCGTTCGCAGGAGTCCGAAGCCGATCATGTCGGGCTTATTCTGATGGCGAAAGCCGGGTACGATCCACGAGTATCCCTGGAGGTGTGGGATCGAATGGAGCGCAAAGAAAAAGGCGCGCCACCTGAATTTCTCTCGACGCATCCAGGTTCAGAAACACGCATTCAGCAACTCAGGGCGTGGATGCCGGAAGCCTTGCGATTCTATCAGCCCCTGAGCCAATCGGTTGAGCTTCTTCCTCCGGCTCAGACCCTCGACTCTCCTGCGGCGAGAAGTGAACGGGAGTTGTTGAAGAAAATTCAGGCCATTAACCAGTATGTCGAACAACAAAATGGTGAGCGGCCCGTTGTCGAAGCGTTGGCCTATGAGCTGCGCCTCAACCCGCAATCCGTCGTTCAAGAGCGTCAGCAACTGCGGGTCGGTTATGGTCAATACGCGGCGATGAGAGGGCTTTCTTATTTGGGTCGTGGGTCCATTAAAAACATTTTCGCCGATTATAGACGGGGAAGCCCCTGGTCGGAGATAGCCCAAGCCAATGGTACGAGGTTAAACGAGGTGACGGTGTGGATCAATGAGGTTATCCGCACGACCAACAACATGGTACGGCAGCTAAAAAACCAACCGCTCGGGCCCAGCTCGCGCATCCGATGAGCCATGGCATTATTTCGCTCGCGCCATCTTGATTGCGCCCTCCACGGCGAGCGTGTGATACGTAGGATTTGCTATCTTTCAGGGGGCGCCATTGCTTTTGACAATCGTCAAAAATCGAGATAAATAATCCATAGGAGTTTTGACGGGGAGTGAGTAGAGTAAGAGTTAAACGATCTTTATTAGCAGGCGTTCCAAGTAAAAATGCACCCGAGACGGGTGCATTTTTTTTGCCAGATTGGGGGAAACGATTTTGCATGCACAAATTGAAATCTTGGCGTCGTTGCAGACCGTTGATCGCGAGATAAAACAACAGAGGGGTCTCAAACAAGGGTTGCTGGGTGAGTTTCAAGCTAAGGAGAAAGAGATTCAGGGCAAAAAGCGAGAAATCGAGCTATTAACGACTGCCTGTTCGGAAAAGGAAAAATTACGCCAGGAAAAGGATCGCGTTCTGCAGGATGAGGGTAAGAAGACGATGGACAAGCGGATGCGGATGAACCGCATCAAAAACACCAAAGAACTGCAAGCGCTACAGCGGGAAATCGATCAAATCAAACAGAATAACGGTGAGTTGGAAGAGGAACTCATCAAGATTATGGAGGCAATCGACGCCATCAAAATCGACATCAGGTCCAAGGAAGAAGAGTTGGCGAGGTTGCAGCAAGAGTGGCAGGAGAAGCAAGAAGAGATGGAGAGTCAAATCTCCGGCATAGATCGAGCCGTTTCTGAGGCTTCGACCCGTCGGCAAACTATCGCATCACAAGTGACGGGGGACTTGATTTCCCGATATGAACTCATCTTCGCGCGGCGTGGAGGCATGGCCGTGGTCGAGGTTGCCGGAGGGATTTGTCAAGGCTGCTATATGAATATTCCCCCGCAGCTCTGGAACGAAATTATCAAAAGCGAGAAGGTTAATCTTTGTCCGAACTGTCAGCGGATCCTTTACTACAAGCCCTCGATAGTGCAAGAAAAGCCAGCTTAGTTATCATAATCGACGATACTCTTTTCCTCGCACGAGTTTCCTTACGTTCAATTTCGCGGGACAATTGTACCGGTGGTCTGAGTTAGTTCTGCCTATGGTCGGAGAGAAATGATGTCGAGACTGCCGACGGCCATATGGCTGGGCCACTCGGATATTAACTATGTTAAAATCCAAGCAGGAATGGCTGTTAATGGTTGACGGAGCCGCCCGCGGTAACCCTGGCGAGGCAGGTTGTGGGGCGGTGATCTGTAAAGAGAATGGGACCCCGGTCGAAGAGCTAAGCCGGTACTTAGGGCACGCGACCAACAATGTCGCTGAGTACGAAGGATTAATTATGGGATTAGAGGCGCTAGTCAAATTAGGCAAAAAACGGATCCGGGTTCAGAGCGACTCACAGCTCCTGGTTCGGCAGCTCAAAGGCGAATACCGTGTCAAAGATGAAAAACTCAAGATCCTGTTTCAAAAAGCCGTCGCTTTATTGCGTCAGTTTGAAAGCTATCGTATCGTTCATGTGCCGAGAGAAGAGAACAAGTTGGCCGATCGATTGGCTAACAAGGGTATTGACGACGCGCTCAAGCTGCGTTCCGCGGGCTAAAGTAGATCAAGCAATCGCTCTCCGCCTCAGGCGGAGAGAGGAAAGTCCGGACTCCATAGGACAGGGTGGCCGCTAACGGCGGCTCCGAGAAATCGGGGGAAAGTACCACAGAAAATACACCGCCCACCGTTTGCGACGATGGGTAAGGTTGAAAAGGCGAGGTAAGAGCTCACCGGTCCATCAGTAATGGTGGATGCTTGGCAAACCCCACCCGGAGCAAGACCAAATAGGAGGGTTGGGTGGTCCGCCCATAGCCCTTGGGTAAGGTCGCTCGACCCCTTGAGTAATCAGGGGGCAAGATGAATGATTGCTGTGACTTCTATTAATAGTCACTACAGAATCCGGCTTACCGATCTACTTTAGCCGCTCATTCCGGTTTAGTCTGGCCCGTTGTTCCCGAATATTTTTCCACAAGCCTCTCACGGTCTGTTACCCGAAAGATACGCAGACTTCCGACCAGTTTGCGGCCGATTGGGTAATGGCAGCCCAATTATGAGACCTGCCACGGTAAAAAAGTACAAAGAACCTTAAAAATCACACTTTTTTTATTGACAGTTTCTACCAAGAAAGCTATAAGTGGCGCCTAGGTGGGAAAAAGTGGGATAATATCCCATAAATATCCTAAGCAAACCGATTGAAATATGTTTCGCGGAAGTTTTGAACATACTCTGGACGGTAAAGGGCGCCTTAGCATCCCTGCGAAATTCCGCGATGTACTTCTGGGCAAGGGAGATGAACGCATCGTCATCACGAACTTTGTCGTGGATGACACGCGCTGCCTTGATGTGTACCCGTTGGATGAGTGGCTACGGTTCGAAGAAGAGATTCGGAAGAAACCAAAGTTTGATCACAAAATGGTGATGTTTCAGCACTATTATCTCGGCGGTGCGTGTGAATGTGCGGTCGACAAGCAAGGTCGTATTTTGATTCCACCGCTCCAGCGAAAATACGCCGACTTGAAACGCGATGTCGTTCTCGTCTCCGCTCTGGAAAAATTCCGCATCTGGGATCAGGAGGCGTGGAAGAAAGTCTTCGCTAACGCTGAGGACAAACTCATCCAGGATCCTGATTTTCTCGGTGACTTGGGACTCTAGTCGGTAAAATTACCAGAGGACCTGGCTTGATGAAAGGAGAACAACGAATGCTGCTGCCGCGAAAACCCATACAGGATATCTCGGTGATCGATGTCGCCGGCGATATCGATTTTCGTGAAATGATACGCATCAAAGATACCATCGGTTCGTTGATTGAAAAGGAACGAATCAAAGTGGTTCTCAATCTCAGGTCGGTGGATCACATTAACTATCTAAGCATCGGTGTCTTGCTGGAGCGGCTCAAGCTTTTGAGAAATCTGAATGGCGATCTCAAGCTCGCGGGAATGAGTCCGTTCCTCAGGGATATTTTCAAAGTGGTCGGGATGGACCGTTTTTTTGAGGAATATACCTCCCTGGAAGACGCCATCGAAAGTTTCGACGACGACTGGGAATGGGACGGAACCAGTCACTAGATGGTCTATGCGCATGCTTCCGTCATGGCCGGGGAGGTGGCGCGGCTCCTCAAGCCGCAAACGCGCAAACGGTACCTCGATGGGACGGTAGGAGGGGGTGGCCACACAGAGCAGATTTTGATTGATAGCAGCCCCGAGGGGCAAGTTTTAGGGCTGGACAGAGACGACGAGGCTCTAGCGGCTGCGGCAGAACGCTTAAAACCGTTCTCGGACCGCGTCAAGTTGCGGCGAGAGAATTTCTCGGCGGCGAAAGAGATTCTAGACGAAATAGGATGGGCGACCGTGGATGGTGTTGTGTTGGATCTTGGGGTCTCGTCCCCTCAACTGGAATCTCCAGAGCGAGGGTTCAGTTTTCGAGTCAAAGCAAGACTCGATATGCGCATGGACCGGCGTCAGTCGTTGGATGCCTATCAAATCGTTAATTCGTATACGGTCGCAGAGTTGGAAAAAATTCTAAGCGATTACGGGGAAGAGCCCCAGGCCCGGCGTATTGCTCTATCGCTCGCGTCGGAGCGCAAGAACAAGCCTATCGAAACCACCGAGGAGCTGGCGCAGTTAATCGAACGGATTAAGGGCAAGCGCGGGCGAAGTCATCACCCCGCGACGCAAATCTTTCAGGCATTGCGGATCGCGGTCAATGAAGAGTTGCAGCATTTGAGTCGCTTCCTCGAAGACGGTTACGAGTTGCTAAATCCCCAAGGCCGGATGGTTATTATTTCGTTCCAATCGTTAGAAGATCGATTGGTGAAAACGGCTTTTCGTAAATGGAGTCGAGATTGTCTTTGTCCGCCGAAAACGCCGACGTGTCAGTGCGGTTGGAGCCGCAAAGTGAACCTTCTTACCAAGCGGCCGGTGGTCCCGGCGGCAACCGAGATTCAAGCTAATCCGCGCGCGCGTTCGGCGAAGTTGCGTGCGGCGGAGCGGCTCTAGAGGTCTTTGACGATGGCCCCTGCTGCTAAGAGCCGCGTGCGCGAGGTTAGCTCCACAAAACCCGAGAGGTTAGATCGAGTCAGCCGGGGGCAGCGACGCCGACACACATTGGTTTTCACCGTTTTGGCGCTCTGCTTGATGGGAGTGGCCTTGCTCCATGTATGGCTGAGATTGCAGGTGGTCCAGATGGGATATGTGCTCTCGACTACGAGCAAACTGGAGAACCAACTCGAGCAGGAAAATCGCGAATTGAAAGTTGAACTGGCGACATTGACTTCGCCGGATCGCCTGGAGGCCATGGCGCGCCGACGATTGGGACTGATGCCTCCGGAGAAAGGTCAGGTCATCATCTTGCCATGAGACGACTGCGACCGCTTCAAGGGATTCAATTCCGCCTGGGGCTGGCAAGGATTCTTTTCTTGTTGTTGTTCTTGGTCGTCGGCGGACGCGCGTTCCAGCTTCAGGTACTGCAAGGAGAGAGACTCAAGCGACTCGGGGAAAGACAACACCTCAAAGAATGGATCGTGCTACCGAAGCGAGGCGCCGTCTTCGATCGCGCCGGAGAGCCCTTGGCGCTGAGTTTGGAATCGCAGTCGGTCTATGTCCGGCCCCATCGCATTCAAGATCCGCAAGCCGTGAGCCGCAGTCTGGCCAAAATTCTGAATCTCAATTTCACCGACGTAAAACAAAAGGTCATGTCGGATAAGCCTTTCGTCTGGATCAAGCGGCAAATCGGCTCACCTGAAGCAGGACAAATTCAGGCCCTGAATGCCGACGGGGTCGGCATGTTCTACGAACCCAACCGATACTATCCCCAAGGACAGCTGGCCGGACAACTGATTGGTTTCGTCGGTCGTGACTCCGAAGGGCTCGAGGGACTGGAGCTGCAGTACAACGATTACATCCGCGGCGAGACCGGCTCCTCGGTCACTGAACGAGATGCCCTGGGACGCCGGGTTCTGGTTCAAGGCGTCGAAGGACTTCAAATTCCACCCGGCGGCGACATCCAATTGACTCTAGATACCACCATTCAACATTTGGCGGAAAAAGAGCTGGAGGCGAGCATCACAAAGTATCGCGGCAAGGCCGGGGTCGCCATCGTGGTGGAGCCGTTCACCGGCGAAGTACTCGCGTTAGCTAATTATCCCTCCTTTAATCCCAACAATTTTTCTCAGCAATCTGCGCAGCAGAGACGCAATCGGGCCGTCGCGGATAGCTTCGAGCCCGGTTCAACCTTCAAGACGATCCTTGCGGCGGCGGCTTTAGAAGAGGAGGTAGTCGGCAAAGAGGATTTGTTCTATTGTGAAATGGGCAAATATCCCTACGCCGGTAAAATCATTCACGACACGCATCCGTACGGATGGCTGCCGTTCTCTAAAATTCTCCAGGTATCGAGCAATATCGGATTTACCAAGGTGGCGGAGAAACTAAAAAAAGAGCGCTACTTCAAGTACATTGAAAAATTTGGTTTCGGCGAGGTGACGGGAGTCGACATGCCGGGAGAAGTTCCTGGCTTGCTGCGCAAGGTGGAGTCTTGGTCGGCGATTGATCTCGCGACTCACGCATTCGGCCAAGGAATCTCAGCGACGCCGATGCAAATGGTCATGGCCTACGCCGCCATCGCCAACGGCGGTTTCCTCATGCACCCTTACGTGGTGCGGCGCGTCACAAACCCGAAGGGCGACGTGCTCCTCGAGAACCAGCCCCACGTGGTGCGGCGCGTGATTTCGGAAAAGGCCTCGCGACTGCTGACATCGATGCTCAAAGCGGTGACCAACGACGGCGGCACCGGCATGATGGCGAGCGTGGAAGGATTCGAAGTCGCGGGTAAAACCGGAACCGCGCAAAAAGCAGATCTCGCTCACGGCGGATACGCAACCAAGAAACGGGTGGGATCATTTATTGGCTTCGTCCCTGCGGATGACCCGCGGCTGGTTGTTTTGGTGCTGGTCGACGAGCCCGAGGTAAATGTTTACGGCGGCGTGGTTGCCGCTCCCGTATTCCGCAACATCGCTCGCGGAGCCCTGCGACATCTCGCCGTAGCTCCACAGAAGCCGGATCTCGTCCCGGCGGCGGCCAGCCGAGCGGAACTGCCCGCGCGCCACCCGGCAAAAAAAGAGAACGAAATGGTTACGGACGGCAGTCCAACGGCGGTGCCTGATTTTCTCGGGCTCAGTCTGCGGGAGGCCATCGAAAAATCGCGTTCGATGAAGGTCAAAGTGAAAATGCAAGGCTATGGCTACGTGGTCAAACAATCACCGGTAGCCGGAGGTCGTTGGAACGAAGACGACGTCGTGGTTCTAAACCTTCAAGGCTGATGATGATGCGTCTCAAGGAGTTTTTGACGCTTGAGGAGGTGGAAGAGGCCCAGGGAGATCTCAATCAAGAGGTAAGCGGACTGGCGTATGATTCGCGAAATGTCGGTCCGGGGCAAATCTTCTTTGCGATTCCGGGCGAGAAGCTCGATGGGCACGACTTCATACCGCAGGCGATTGAGCGTGAGGCTGGCGCCGTCGTGGTGGCGAAAAAACATGCATGCCCGCCAGGCACGGCTTCCATCAGGGTGCGAGATGTTCGACGAATCATGGGGCTTTGGTCGGCGCATTTTTTTGGCTGGCCGAGCCGTCAGCTGAAACTGGTAGGTGTAACGGGGACCAACGGTAAAACGACGGTCACTTATCTGGTCGAATCGATATTTTCCGCGGCGGGAATGGAAGCGGGAGTCATCGGCACGATCAGCTACCGCTATCGAGGGCGAGAGGTTCCTTCGCATCACACCACCCCCGAGTCTCTCGATCTGGAAGCGCTTCTGGCCGAGATGCACCAAGCAGGCACCCAGGCGGTAGCCATGGAAGTTTCCTCGCATGCATTAGCCCAAGAGCGGGTGCGCGGGCTGGAATTTGATGTCGCGGTGTTCACCAATCTGTCGCGCGATCATCTCGATTACCATGCCGACATGGACGACTACTTTTTGGCCAAGAGCCGACTCTTCACGGATCATTTGAAGAATGGCAGCAAGCCAAAGAGGGCGGCGGTGATTTGCGGCGAGGACCCGCACGGAAAGGAACTACTCAAGACGGTTCGTGACCAAGGACTGGAGGTCTGGAGCTACGGCGAAGGAGCGCAGTGGGATATTCACCCTCTGTACGTTCGGAGTGACGTTCAGGGGCTCAAAGGAAAGCTAGAGCTCAAGGGTCAAATTTTCGATTTTTCCTCGCCGCTGATCGGCTCGGCTAATTTGCAGAACATCATGGGCGCTGCCGGCGTCGGGTTGGCCCTCGGAGTTTCCGCGCAGGTTGTGAGCGAAGGCATTCAACGGCTCACCGCGGTTCCTGGAAGATTAGAAAAGGTGGAGAATGATCTCGGAATTTCGCTCCTGGTCGACTACGCGCACACGCCGGATGCGCTGGAGAAAGTCCTGGGAGCGGTGCGGCCCCTTACTCGAGGTAAAGTTCTGGCCGTGTTCGGCTGCGGTGGCGATCGTGACCGGGGAAAACGGCCTTTGATGGGAGAGATTGCCGCGCGGCTGAGCGATCTGGTGGTGCTGACTTCCGATAATCCGCGTACTGAGGAACCACTGGCGATATTGCACGAGATCGAGATGGGAGTACGAAAAACCGGTCTCACAAAATTCCCAGTTCCAAGTTCCGGGTCTAGCCGCGGATATTGCGTCGAAGCCGACCGGCGGGAAGCGATTCGGATGGCGCTGCGCCTGTCTCGGCCTGGCGATGTCGTTTTGATTGCCGGCAAAGGGCACGAGGATTACCAGATCCTGGGGGAGAAAAAAATTCATTTCGATGATCGCGAAGTCGCTCGGCAAGAGTTGGGTCGGATCGCAACGACTTAACGGGTCGGAGAATGGCGTGGAGCAGAGACGAAATCCTAATGGCGACCGGCGGCAGGCTCGTCCGTGAGGGCAAAAGAAAGAGATTCGGCGAAGTCGTGACCGACTCGAGCAAAGTCAAGAGAGGATCGGTTTTTGTCGCGCTCAAGGGTGAGAGGCTGGATGGCCACCGCTTCGTCGGCGATGCGGTGCGCCGCGGCGCGCGCTGCGTCATCGTTCATCGCCATCTGTACGGGTCCGTTTTCAAAGACGCCGCGGTCGTCAAGGTCCGGGACACGCTGCGGGCGTTAGGCGAGCTGGCCCATTATCGACGCGAGACGTTGGCGCCTAAAGTGCTGGCCATTACCGGCTCCAATGGCAAGACGACGACCAAAGAGATGGTGGCGGCGATTCTCGAACAGGCTTCCGTCGATGGCCAACGGCTGCGGGGGAAGGTACTCAAGACGGAGGGAAATTTTAACAATCTGGTTGGTTTGCCGTTAACTCTGCTGCGGCTGCGGAAGCGCGACGTCGTCGCGGTCGTCGAGCTCGGAACCAATCATCCGGGAGAGATTGCGCGCCTGGCTGAGATTGCGGACCCGGACATGGGGATGATTACGTCCGTGGCGGCGGCTCATCTCGAGGGGCTGAGTAGCTTGGCCGGGGTGGCACGAGAAAAAGGAGCGCTGTACCAAAGAGTTCGCGCCGGCGGAACCATCGCGGTCAATCTGGACGATCCTTGGGTGCGCCGGCTCGGGGCTCAATTCAAAGGGCGAAAAATTACTTACGGTGCTGGCGGTCGAGTATGGGCCGAATCCTGGCGATCGCTCGGTGCCGGAGGGATGCTGTTAAATCTGCGCGCCGGGCGTCGACGAACCCGCGTCCGTTTGAATTTTTTGGGTGGCCACAATGTTGCCAATGCCCTTGGCGCGGCGGCGCTGGCTTACGGATTCGGCGTGAGCCTGCCGGCGATTCGGCGCGGCCTGCAGAGCGCCAGACCGTTTCCGATGCGCATGCAGATTGAGGAGTGGAGGGGAATCGGAATCATCAACGATGCTTACAACGCCAATCCAGCCTCGATGGAAGCGGCCATCAAAACGCTGGTGGAAATCGAACGCCGGGGCGAAAAGATCGCCGTTCTCGGAGACATGTTCGAATTGGGAGCCCATGCCCGCAAGCAACATCGACAACTCGGAAGGCGAGTGGCGGAAGCTCGGCTCGACCGTGTCTATCTTTTAGGTGCCCAAGCGCATCGAGTGAAGCAAGGTGCGCTTGAAGGCGGCATGCCATCGGATAGGGTGATCATTGGCAAGAACCACATCGACATTGCGCGCCGGCTGCGCAGCCACGTTAAAAGAGGCGACTGGCTGCTCTTTAAAGGGTCGCGGGGCATGGAGATGGAAAAGGTTCTTCTGGAATTGAAAGGCTGAGGAGTGCGGAGAACGGAATTGCTTTATTATCTTCTCTTCCCGCTACACACGACTTACTCGGTCTTTAACGTTTTTCGCTATATCACGTTTCGCGCGGCCATGGCGGCGCTGATGGCGCTGGCGGTTTCGTTGATTCTGGGTCCGTGGCTAATCCGCTCTCTCACGGAAAGGCAGATTGGCCAGCAAATTCGCGAAGAGGGGCCGGCGTCCCATTCCACCAAGGCCGGCACACCGACGATGGGAGGCACGCTCATCATTCTCGCCTTGTCTCTCTCGACGCTCATGCTGGCGGATATCGCAAATCCGTACATTCTACTCGCGCTTTTCGGGACCCTGGGTTTTGGCGCGGTAGGATTTGCCGATGACTATCTGAAGCTTACCCGCAAGAACAGCAAAGGGCTGCCGCCGCGCTGGAAGTTGCTGGGTCAGTTTGCCGTAGCCTTTTTCGTCGCGTTTGCACTTTACGTTATTCCGAAGTTCAGCACTGAGATCGGCATTCCCTTCGTCAAGAACATTCATCCTAACCTCGGTCCTTTGTATATCCCCTTTGCCATGTTGGTCATCGTCGGCGCCTCCAACGCCGTCAACCTGACCGACGGGCTCGATGGTTTGGCCATCGGCCCGATCATGATCGCCGCCGGTACTTATGCCATCATTGCGTACCTCGCCGGTAATCTAAAATATGCCGAGTATCTGCAGATTCCTTATATTGCTGGCACGGGAGAGCTAATGGTCTTCTGCGCGGCAGTTGTCGCGGCGGGTCTGGGATTCCTCTGGTACAACGCCTATCCGGCCCAGATGTTCATGGGTGACGTCGGCTCCCTCGCCTTGGGCGCGGCGCTCGGCATCGTCGCGGCGATGACCAAGAACGAGATTTTGCTGATCATCGTGGGCGGGGTCTTTGTGATGGAGGCGCTATCGGTGATTTTTCAGGTGGTCTCCTACAAGCTGCGACGCAAACGTGTTTTTCTGATGGCGCCGATTCACCATCACTACGAGCTTAAGGGCTGGCCCGAGCCGCAAATCATCGTGCGTTTCTGGATCATCTCATTTGTCTGCGCCGTGATTGGATTGAGCACGTTAAAGCTCCGCTGAAAGCGCGATGATGCATGGAGATCAAAGGCAAAAAGGTTTTAGTCCTCGGTTTGGCACGTACCGGCAGGGAATGCGCGCGCTTTCTTGCCCAGCATGGGGCAAGCGTGCAGGTGACTGATGTTCGATCGGAAGTAGAGTTAAAGCAAGAAATGGAAACTCTGGCTGCCCTGCCGATTCGCTATTTCTTAGGGGGCGAAGATCCAGACTAGCTGGAAGGCGTGGACATCATCGTGCCCAGCCCGGGGGTCCCAATGGAGAACGTCTTGCTTAAGGAAGGAAGCCGGCGCGGCATCAAGATCCTGAGCGAAATCGAATTTGCTTGCCGCTTTTTACGCGCGCCGTTGATCGCGATCACCGGCACCAACGGCAAGAGCACAACCACGACGCTCGTGGGGGAGATGCTCAAGGCCAGCAGCGCCAAAGTTTTTGTCGGCGGCAACATCGGGACGCCGCTCATCGGCTTTGTCGGCGGCGATTGGGAATGGGGAGTCGTCGAGGTCAGTAGTTTCCAGCTGGAATGGATCGAAGAATTTCGCCCCAGGATTTCGGTCTTGTTGAACCTGACGGAAGATCATCTCGATCGCTACCCGAATTTTCGCGCTTATTGCCAGGCGAAGCAAAGAATCTTTGAAGCGCAGGATGCAAACGACATCGCGATTCTTAGCCGCGACGATCGGCTGGTCTGGGAAATGAGAAAACGAATTCGCGCGCGGGTGGTTTCGTTCGGTTTTTCAGAGGTGGACGACGGAGTCTTCGTTGCCGCGCGTGAGATGATTTGGCGTGATGGCTCCAGGGAAGAAAAATTTCCTCTATCTCGCGTGAAGATTCATGGGGTTCACAACGTAGAAAACATGATGGCGGCGATCGCCGCCGCGAAATCGGCCGGCGTCTCCGCGTCGCTGATCCAAAAGGTCCTTGAGGAGTTCCCCGGTCTCGAACATCGACTTGAGTTCGTGCGGGAGAAAGACGGGGTTCGCTACTACAACGATTCCAAAGGAACCAATGTCGGTGCCGTCGTGAAATCGCTGGCGAGCTTTTCCGACCCGGTCATCTTATTGGCCGGTGGGGTGGATAAGGGTGGAGACTACGGAATTTTGCGGCAAGAGATCCGACAGAAAGTGCGCCGGCTGGTGCTGTTTGGAGAAGCGCAGGAAATCATTGCCCGCGCGCTCGGTGATCTTACCGAGACTGTCATTGTGGAGAACCTAGAAGCTGCGGTGGGTGACGCGTTTGCCCACGCGCGAGCGGGAGAGGTGGTTTTGTTGTCACCGGCTTGTTCGAGTTTCGACATGTTTCGCAATTACGCTGAGAGAGGGCAGGTTTTCAAAAGCCTGGTGCAGGCGTTATGAGGGACGGGTTCGCAGTCGACAAATGGCTCCTCCTCGCGGTTGCGGCGCTCTTGGCGCTGGGAGTCACGATGGTGCTCAGCACGAGTTATCTCTACTCGCAGGAGCGCTTCACGGACGGAACCTACTTCTTTCGCAAGCAGCTCATCGCCGTTGGGGCGGGCGTGGTGGCGTTGATAACGTGCTGCCTGTTGCCGTCCGCAACTTACCGCTGGCTGGCCTATCCGCTCTTGGGTCTGACGTTCGTCGTATTGATTCTGGTTCTAATTCCCGGCGTCGGCATTGCTCATGGCGGCGCCCGGCGCTGGTTGATGCTGTCCGGTTTTGTTTTTCAGCCCGCCGAGCTGGCAAAGCTCGCCATCGTGTTTTACCTGGCCCACTCGATGGCCAGAAAAGAAGAAAAGATCCAGAGTTTCTCTGTTGGCGTCTTGCCACATTTAATTGTTGCGGGAGCGTTTCTCGGCGTTTTGTTGCTGGAACCCGACTTCGGGACAGCCCTGATTCTGGTCATGCTTCTCTACTTGATGCTTTTCGTCGCCGGCGCGCGGCTCCCCCATCTCCTTGCCACCGGTCTGCTGGCGTTGCCGGTGTTGCTTTATGTGATGTTGAAAGCGGAATACCGCTTGCGGCGTCTGTTGACCTTCATGGATCCATGGCGTGAGGCTTCGAGCAGTGGCTTCCAAGTGGTTCAATCGCTCATCGCCTTCGGGTCGGGCGAGTTGTGGGGGCGCGGCTTGGGAGAAAGCCGGCAAAAACTCTTCTATCTTCCCGAAGCTCACACGGATTTTGTCTTTTCCGTGATCGGCGAAGAGCTGGGTTTATTGGGGGCGCTGCTCGTGTTGGCGTTGTTCGCTGTGATTGTGCTCCGCGGCCTGCGGCTGACCGCGAGGATCGAAGAACCTTTTGATCAATATTTGGCTTTTGGATTGACGGTTTTGTTGGGGCTTCAAGCTCTCATTCACATGGGCGTGGTGATGGGGCTCATGCCGACCAAGGGATTGGTCCTGCCGTTTATCAGCTACGGCGGGTCGGCGATGGTGATGAACCTGATGGAGGCGGGAATTTTACTGGGTCTCTCGCGCAGGAGACTCTAGCGATGCGCGTGATCCTGGCCGGCGGGGGAACCGGTGGCCACTTGTTCCCGGGGCTGGCCGTGGCGCGTGAATTTCAAAGACGAGATGCGATGACGGAAATCTTGTTCGTAGGTACGGAACAGGGAATCGAAGCCCGGGTGCTTCCGCAGGAAGGATTCAAGCTCGAAACTCTGTCTGTCAAAGGACTCAGGGGGAGAGGGCTTCGCGGCTTTCTGGATGCTCTCTACGGTGTCCCCGCAAGTTTGCTTCGGTCTCTGAGACTCATTCGGGAGTTTCGCCCGGACTTGATCATCGGCCTGGGTGGATACGCCTCCGGCCCGCTTCTCCTCGCTGGGAAGATAAAAGGCATTCGCTGCGCCATCATGGAACAGAATCTCCGTCCCGGTTTCACCAACAAGATTCTGGCGCGGTTGATGGACCGCGTGTTCACTGCCTATCAAGAGAGCGCCGGGTATTTTCCGGGCGCGCGTGTGCGAGAGACCGGGAATCCGGTGCGCTGGCGAAAGCTTCCGGAAGTTAAGAAGGGCGAAAAATTCACGCTCTTGATCTTTGGCGGAAGCGCGGGCGCGCACCGAATCAATGTCGCCGTCGTCGACGCCCTCGAGAAACTGACGGACATGGCGCCCAAGCTGCATGTGATTCACCAGACCGGGCAGGCCGATTTTGCCGTGACTAAGGAAGCCTATGATTCCCTTCCTTTCGAAGCGGAAGTCACGCCGTTCATCGACAAGATGGATGAGGCCTATGCCAGGGCCGATCTGGTGCTGTGTCGTGCTGGCGCGACTACCGTCGCGGAACTTACCGCTTTCGGCAAGGCCGCGATTCTCGTGCCTTATCCCTATGCCATTTACGATCATCAACGTTGGAACGCCCAAGCGCTTCAAGACCGCGGCGCGGCGGAGATGATCTTGGATCGAGAACTAAGCGGAGAAACTCTGGCGGCATGGATCCGGAGCTATGTGTCGGACCCGGCGCGGATCGAACGCATGGAAACGGCGGCGCGCGCGATAGGACGACCCGGAGCGTCAACGCGGATTGTCGACGAATGTTATGCCCTGGCGCGCGGGTAATGTGCAGGCGGTGATCGGCATTTCATGTTGCAAAAAAAACATCGGGTTCACTTTGTCGGTATCGGCGGCATCGGCATGAGCGGTATCGCGGAAGTGTTGTTAAACTTGGGTTACGTCGTGAGCGGCTCGGATCTTCACGAAACCGAAGCGACCCGGAGGCTTCGCTCACTGGGTGCGCAGGTATTTGTCGGCCATCAAGAAGAAAATCTCTCAGCCCATCCGTCGGTGGTCGTGATTTCCACGGCGGTCAAATATTCCAACCCGGAAGTTCTCGAGGCGCGCCGTCGCCAGATTCCGGTCATACCGCGGGCGGAGATGCTGGCGGAGTTGATGCGCATGAAGTACGGCGTGGCGGTTGCCGGGAGTCATGGCAAAACCACCACGACTTCCATGATTGCCGCGGTGCTTAGCGCCAGCGGATTGGATCCGACCATGGTTATCGGCGGCCGCGTTCGCATGCTCGGCACCAACGCCAAGATGGGCCAAGGAGAAATCCTAGTCGCCGAGGCGGATGAAAGCGACGGCAGCTTTTTGCTTCTTTCGCCCACCATCGCCGTCGTCACCAACATCGACCGCGAGCACATGGATTTCCATGAGACGATGGAAAGGCTAAATGAAAGCTTTCTTGATTTTATCAACAAAATTCCTTTCTACGGCCTGGCGGTACTCTGCCTGGATAACGCCAATGTCCACGCTTTGTTGCCGAAGGTTAGAAAACGCTTTGCGACCTACGGTTTGTCTTCGGAGGCGGATTTTTCCGCGCGAGATCTCCAGATGAAGCCCTCCGGCGTTGAGTTCACTCCTCTCCATCATGGCCAACCGCTGGGCAATTTGCGGCTCCATTTACCGGGACGCCACAGCGCGACCAATGCTTTGGCGGCGGTCGCTGTAGGGTATGAGTTAGAAGTTCCTTTTTCCCGCGTGGCGGAGGCACTGGAAGGCTTTACCGGTATCCACCGGCGCTTCGAGATCAAAGGCGAGCCGCAGGGAATCTTGGTCATCGACGATTACGGTCATCATCCGGCGGAGATCCAAGCGACCATCGGCGCGATCCGCGACAGTTGGAAGCGCCCGTTAATCGTGATCTTCCAGCCGCACCGCTTCAGCCGCACACGGGATCTATTCGACGAGTTCTTAACCGCCTTCGAGGGCGCCGATCGGCTTATTCTCACGGATATTTACGCCGCGGGAGAGGACCCGATGGAAGGCGTGTCGAGCGAAGCCCTGTATCAAGCGATCAAGAGAAAAGGACACATGGAAGTGCAGTTCATTCCGGATAAGGATCAACTCGTCAAGCAGCTCGCCGGAAAACTCAATCCCGGAGACATCGCTTTAACCCTGGGCGCTGGCGATATCTACAAAGTCGGTGACGCGATAGTTGAGGCGCTCAAGTGAACTGGTGGAATAATAAAGCCATGGAGTGTTGGAGTACTGGAGTATTGGAGTACTGGAAAATTGTCTCTGCGCCATTACTCCACCCCTCCATCCCTCCAATCATCTTGTGATGTTTCCGATGCCCAAGGAGACTGACGAAATACCTTTGGCCCACGGGCTGAAACTCATCCCCGGCGTAAAGGTTAAGATCGCTGAGCCGCTAGCGCGCTATACGTCGATGAAAATCGGCGGTCCGGCAGACTACTTCATTGAGGTCGAAACGGACGAGGGACTGAGTTGTGTCTTGCCGCTCTTGCATCGATACGGCACCGCCGTCTCTCTCCTGGGCAACGGCAGCAATGCCTTGATCAGCGATCGCGGCGTACGCGGGGCGGTGATTCATTTGGTCGGAGAGTTCCGCAAAGTCGAGTGGCGCGAGGAAGGGGAAACGGTTTGCGTCCGCGTTGGCGCTGCCTATGCAGTGACGCAACTGGTCCGTGCCGCGGCACGGAAAGGCTACGGCGGATTGGAATTTGCCGAGGGCATTCCCGGGACGGCGGGCGGGGCGCTCGTCATGAACGCCGGCGCTTACGGTTCGGAATTCGAAAAGGTCGTTGACCAAGTCGTTGGACTCACACGGGAGGGCAAAACAATTCATTTCAATCGGCCGGAATTAACCTTCACTTACCGGGGCTCGAATCTACCAGCAGGCACTGTCGTCACCCGGGTGTGCTTGCGCCTCCGTAAAGAAGAAGCGACCCGAGTAAGTTCGAAAGTTAGCGAGTTGGTCGCAAAGCGGAAAAGCAGCCAGCCATCCGGTTATCCGAATTCGGGTTCCATGTTTCGTAATCCAGCGGGGGACTTTGCCGGCAGACTGATTGAGGCGGCGGGTTTGAAGGGTAAGCGGATCGGTCAGTCCCAGATCTCGGCACGCCACGCCAATTTCATCGTCAATCTCGGCGGGGCCAAGGCCGAAGACGTTCGCCGGCTCATGGAGCTCGCCCGCGCGGAAGTAAAGGAACAGTTCGGTATCGAACTGGTGCCGGAGGTTCGGCTGTTGGGAGAGTGGTCGGCGAGCTAAGCGGGAAAAAGCTCATGCAACTATCGGTTTATCGCAGAGACAATCGAAAACGGAACGCCCGTCGATGGCGCCGGCGTTTATGCTTGGCGGGCAGCATCGCGGTTCTTTTTGTCGCGGCTATGGCGACGTACCGGTGGCGGGGTCCATTGATGGCCGGGGCCGCTTCGGTTCGGGCGTTCGTCCGTGAGAATCCCTACTTCGCAGTGCGGGAGATTCAAGTGCGCGGCGGCGAAAACGTGGGCGGCAGCGAAATCGTTGCCATGGCCGGACTGAGGCATGGCATGAATATGTGGAAGATCGAACCCGCTGACATCGAGAGGAAAATCGCCAAGCACCCTTGGGTACGCCGCGTGTTAGTGCGTCGCGAGTTTCCTCGTCGCGTCGTGATTGAAGTGGAGGAGCGCACTCCCAAAGCGATCGTGGCGTTGGGAAAGCTCTATTATGTGGACGCGGATGGCGTGGTTTTTAAAGAAGTCGGAGTGGGAGAAAGCGTCAACTTCCCTTTGCTCACCGGTTTTCGGCCCGAGGAGCTCAGCAGCTCGACTCCTGCCAGCCGCAAGAGAATTCAGGATGCCGTCCGACTGGGCGAGCTGATGGCCAAGGATTCGCACACGCTTTCGGAGATTCATTTCGACGCTCCGGATCGCTTGGTTCTCTATACGACGGCGTATCCGGTCGCGCTTCACATGGGCTGGGGGGATTGGGATAACAAATTGATACTTTTGGATCACGTATTGAAGCTGTGGAAGGGGAACGAAGATCGATTAGCGTCGCTGGATGTAAGTTTTCGTGATCAAGTGGTGGCCCGCCTCAGGCGGGTGCGGCGGTGAATTAAAAGGAACAAACCATTCTCGTTAGAAAGTTATGGCGAAGAAACACAGCATCGTAGTTGGTTTGGATATCGGGACGTCAAAAGTCTGTGCCATTGTCGGCGAAATGACCGAGCATGGCGTGGAAGTGATCGGGGTGGGGACGCACTCCTCGCAAGGCCTCAGAAAGGGCGTGGTCATCAACATCGAGAGCACGGTGAACTCCATCAAAAAGGCCGTGGAAGAAGCGGAGTTGATGGCTGGCTGCGAGATCCACACGATTTTCACGGGGATCGCGGGTGGGCATATCAAAGGATTTAACAGCCACGGCATTGTCGCCGTCAAAAATAAAGAGGTCACTCCACGGGACCTCGATCGGGTCATCGACGCAGCCAAAGCGGTGGCGATCCCCATGGACCGGGAAGTGCTGCATGTTCTGCCGCAGGATTACATCATCGACGATCAAGATGGCATCAAAGAGCCCTTGGGCATGTCCGGCGTTCGCTTGGAAGCGAAGGTGCACATTGTCACCGGCGCGGTGACCTCGGCACAGAACATTATCAAGTGTTGCAACCGCACCGGTCTAAACGTCGCCGACATTGTGCTGGAACCGTTAGCCTCCGCGGAGGCGGTCCTCAGCGACCAAGAGCGCGAGTTGGGCGTCGCGTTGGTGGACATGGGCGGCGGTACGACGGATATCGCCGTTTTCCATGACGGTAGCGTGAAACATACCTCGGTGCTCGCGATCGGAGGGAATCACGTGACCGGCGACATCGCTGCCGGTTTACGCACGCCCTTCGGCGACGCGGAGCGGATCAAGCAGCGTTACGGCTTTGCCAAAGCCTCGATGGTGGCGGAGGACGAGCGAGTCGAGGTGCCCAGCGCAGCCGGCAAGCCCCCGGGAACCGTTTCACGGCAAATTCTTTGCGAGATCATCGAGCCCCGGCTGGATGAAGTCTTTCGGCTGGTCCAGCGAGAGATTGAAAAATCGGGATATGAAGACCTGTTGGCCTCGGGGGTGGTCATGACCGGCGGTTCGATGCTTCTGTCGGGCGCCATCGAAATGGCCGAGCAGATTTTCGGCATCCCCGTGAGACTCGGCATTCCCCGTCACGTCGGTGGCTTGGTGGATGTCATTTCCAGTCCGGTCTACGCCACGGGGGTCGGCTTGGTGCTTTACGGGATGAAGCGGCAAGAGCGAAATTTCTTCCGCATCCGCGACGATCGGATTTTTTCCAAGGTCAAACATCGCATGGCGGACTGGTTCAGTGAGTTTTTTTAAATCGAAAACAAATTTATTGACCCTTATTTGAAGGAGGAAAATTTATGTTTGAAATCGTGGAGCACGGAATTCTTAAAGCCCGCATAAAAGTCATCGGCATCGGCGGGGGAGGAGGTAATGCGGTGAATACCATGATCAATGCCAAACTCAGCGGCGTTGATTTTCTGGTGGCAAACACCGACGCTCAGTCTCTCGAAGCGAGCCGAGCGCCCGTGCGGGTTCAGTTGGGAGCGGCGGTGACGAAAGGGCTTGGCGCCGGAGCCAATCCCGAGATCGGTCGGCGAGCGGCGATGGAAAACGAAGAGACGCTCAAGGAATACCTTGCGGGCTCCGATATGATTTTTATCACCGCTGGGATGGGCGGCGGCACGGGTACAGGGGGGGCGCCGGTGGTGGCCCGGTTGGCCCGTGAAGCGGGGGCGCTTACCGTGGGCGTCGTCACCAAGCCCTTCATCTTCGAGGGCAAGAAAAGAATGCATCTGGCGGACGACGGGATCGAAGAACTGAAACAAAACGTGGATACCCTGATCGTCATCCCGAACCAACGGCTGCTGAGCATCGCCGCGAAGACGACGACCATGTTGGAGGCGTTTCACAAAGCGGACGATGTGTTGCTGCAGGCGGTTCGCGGCATATCGGATTTGATCATCACGCCGGGTTTGATCAACCTCGACTTTGCCGACGTGCGAACGGTCATGGCGGAAATGGGGTTGGCGTTAATGGGGGCTGCGGCGGCGTCCGGCGAAAATCGCGCCATCGAGGCCGCGCAGAAAGCGATCTCGAGCCCGCTGCTCGAAGATATTTCAATTCAAGGGGCCCGAGGCGTCTTGATCAATATCACCGGTGGACCGGATCTTTGCTTGCACGAGGTCAACGAGGCGGCATCCATGATCCAAGAAGAAGCCGACGATGACGCCAACATCATCTTCGGCGCGGTCATCGACGACGCTATTGTCGACGAGATTCGTATCACGGTCATTGCCACCGGCTTCGGAGAGGTCAAAGAAGAACCAAAGCCTGCTGCGGCAAATGTCTCCAGGATTTCCGCCAACGCGAACCAGAAGAGTAAGAAGGTCGTTCACTTGGGCACCATTGTCGACGATCTGGACACGCCGACTTGGCAACGCAAGAAACAGGGCAGCAACGAGATCGAGACGGTGACGTTAAGCAAAGCGAGTTTTCAGTTGGGCGCCAACTCGGACAAGGACGATAAGTACGACATCCCGACGTTTTTAAGACGGCAAATGGATTAAAAGCGCGCCCCGTTGGTTGGTGGTCGGATGCGCTACCGTCGATAGCGCATCCGCGTGCCGTGCTGGATGGAAAGGGCGATTTCCTCCGTGTAACGAGGCGGCGGATATCTTTGCGCGGTTGAGGCTGACGCCCTCCAGCCGGGAGGTGGAAAAGTCCACGCCGCGGAGGTCGGCACTGCGGAAGTAACTGTTGCTGAAGTCAATTCCGCCGCCGTCGAGTTGAAGGCCACCCATACCCTCTACCGAGTTGATCGGCACTAGACGGAAGTTCTTAAATTCTTTTCTCGCTCGAACCGCTGCAAGGCGAGCTGAATAAGCCGATCGATGAGGTCGGCATAGGAGATCCCGCTGGCTTCCCATAGCTGCGGATACATGCTGATTTTCGTAAAGCCCGGTATCGTATTAATCTCGTTGACGAAAACCTCGCGCTCATGGCGGAGGAAAAAATCCACGCGCGCCATTCCTTCGCAGCAGAGAACCTTGAAAGACTGAATGGCTATTTCTTTGACTCGCTTCACGAGGGCTTTCGGAAGAGGGGCGGGAATCAGAAGTTGAGCGCCCTTCTCATCGATGTATTTGGCGTCATAAGAATAAAATTCATGGCGGGTAATAATTTCTCCCGGCAGTGAGGCGATGGGATGCTCATTGCCGAGGACGGAACATTCGATCTCACGGCCGCGAATACTCTCTTCGATCAAAATCTTATTGTCATAACGAAAAGCTTCGCTTATGGCGCCGCCGAGTTGTTTATGGTTGCTCACCTTGCTGATGCCTACGGAAGAGCCGAGGTTCGCGGGCTTGACAAATACGGGAAGACCGAGGATTCGCTTAACTTCGGCGAAATGAATCCCGGCTTGTGCCCCCCGCTCGAAAACTAGAAACTTCGCAGTGGGAATGTGCGCGTCCCGAAGTAAGCGTTTCGCCACGTCCTTGTCCATCCCCACGGCCGACCCGAGAACTCCGGCGCCCACAAAGGGAACATTGGCGAGCTTGAGCAGCCCCTGAACCGTGCCATCCTCACCGAACGGACCATGCAGCACCGGAAAGACGACGTCTACTTCTCCCAACGCGCGGCGCGGAGAGAGCGGAATCATCGGTGATTGTTTGGCTCCCGGCAAGATGGCAGTGCAAACGCTTCGCCGTGTAAGCTTCACTTCAGCTTGTTCTGCGGCGCCCAACAGCCGTTGTCCTTCGTCGAAAAACCATCGCCCTTCTTTGTCGATGCCAATAGCCACGATCTGGTATTTTTTTTTGTCCATCGCCGCGACAATGTTCCTGGCCGATATGAGAGAAATCTCATGCTCAGCGGATTTACCACCGAAGAGGACCGCGACGCGCAGTTTTTTGCTCATCGATTTAGATTGAATCTGCCGGAGCGGAGCCATGCGGAAGGAGACAGGGGGTGATGACACACGCAGCAACAGGGACGCCGTCGATTATTACTTGCGGGCTAGAGCCTGGGGCGCTTGCTGCTCGATCACCTTCACGACTTTCCCGGGATAGCTCCTTTTGTCGAACTGGAGCACGAAGTATTTCGCTTTGACCGGATCGCCCTTATTGTCGAAGGTAATTGAACCGGTAACCCCTTTGAAGTTTTTCAGATTTCGAACAGCCGCTGAAACTTCGGCGCGACTCGGTTTCTTTCCCCCGTTCGCCTGGATTGCCTGTTCGATGGCTTTCAGCCCGACTTGCGCCGCGTCATAGCCGTACATACCGAACGACTCCACCTCTTTGCCGAAGCGCTGCTTGAATTTCTTGGCGAAGGCGGCCGTCTCCGGATAGGCGTCCGGTGGCCCGGCGACGGTTGTGTAATAGCTGCCAATCACCTGGGCCCCGGTGATTTTAACCATCTCCGATGAGTCCAGCCCATCGGGACCCATAAACGCCGCCTTGACTCCCTTCTCGCGCATCTGCTTGAGCAGCAGTCCTCCCTGGTAGTAGATGCCGCCGAAATAGACGAGATCGGGGTTCCTGGCCCTCATGGGAATGATCATGGGAGCAAAATTGGCGCGTTCTTCGGTGCCGTCGTAACCCAAGACTTTGAGTCCCAGCTTGATCGCCTCCTGCCGGAAGTTATCCGCCACGCCCTGACCATATAAGGTTTTGTCGTGGATGACATAAACCGATTTCAGTTTTAAGTCCTGGGCGGCAAATCGGGCTCCCACCGGCCCCTGCACATCGTCCCGGCCGCAGACGCGATTGACATTGGGATAGCCTCGGTCGGTAATCTCGGTGGCGGTATTCGCAGGCGAGATCATTGCCAGCATCGCGTCTTTGTACACCTCCGATGCGGGCAGAGCGACGCCGGAATTGAAATGGCCCACCAGCGCGAGCACATTTGGATCGGCGACGATGTTTCTGGCATTGGCGACGCCGACTTCAGGCTTCGCCTGGTCGTCATAGGGAACGAAGACGAGATCGTAGCCCAGGGCTTTGAACGCTTTGCTCGCCTCCTCCACCGCTAACTGCGCCCCGAGCTTTACATGCTCGCCCAAAGCGGCCTGCTCTCCGGAGAGTGGCGCTTGTACGGCGAGCTTGATCGTGCCCTTCTGCGCCCAGGCAACGACAGGAACATTGAATAACGCGGTAAACAGTACGATCGCCGTCAGTCGTCGCAATACAGTCATTTCTATTCTCCTTTTGTCAAGAAACTTACGCGAACCCGATGCCTCAGTCAATGCGCAATGGTGTCGTCGATGGGATCCGTTGACGGCGGTACCCGGAGAAGCTAGGTTTTAAGTCATGATCATCAGCGCCGGGGTGGATCTGGTGGAAGTCGAGCGGATTCAGCAGGCCTTGGAGGATAGCCGTATCGGCCGGCGGTTTCGCGAACGGGTTTTCACGGAAAAGGAAATTCTGTATTGCGAAAAGAAACGGCGCGGTAAATACGAAAGCTATGCGGGGCGATTTGCCGCCAAAGAGGCGGTGATGAAGGCGCTGGGAAGAGGTTGGGGCTCTAAGGTCCGCTGGCTCGATATCGAGGTGGGGCGGGCGCGAAGCGGAAAACCGGAGATTGTCTTGCACGATAAAACCGCACAGCTTGCGGAGCAGCTCGGCATTCGCCGCTGGGCACTATCGATTACTCATACCAAAGAACACGGTCTGGCGTATGTAATCGCTGAGGGCGGTAAGTTTTAACTTGTCGATGATTAGGACGACCCGTGCTCCGAGTCGATCCTGACGGCGGGCCGTATACTCATCCGTTTTCTCGCACCTTGGCGGGCAAAAGAAAGAGCGTTCCCAATGCCCAAATTCCCAACAGCAAGCCGGCGACCGTCCAGAGATTCTTCCGTCGTCCGCTGTGACCGGCGATCACACGACACAGAATCGCGTCGAGAACATGCACCAGACCGGCAGTGCGGAACAAGGTGGCAGGTTCCATCTCTGGTCTAATGAGAAGGAGTCCGGACAGATAACCGAAGAGATGATGGAAATCCACGAGGTCGCTCTTGACGCTTCCTTCTTGCGCCTAATATACTCATTCTTCTCGAAAATAGGAACATTCTCATGGCCGTGAGAACCATCGAATGGAAACACGATCGAGTCATCATGCTCGATCAGCGAATGCTGCCTCACAAAGAGATCTATCGGGTTTGCCGTAACTGCCAGCAAGTGGCGCAAGCGATTCGCGACATGGTGATTCGTGGCGCGCCGGCGATCGGCGTCGCCGCGGCCATGGGTGTGGCTTTGGGCGCGTCGAAAGCCCGAGAGAAGCGTTTCGACCGTGAATTCGAGCGCATTTGTTTAACTCTTTCCAAGACCCGTCCCACCGCGGTGAATTTATTCTGGGCTCTGGAGCGGATGCGCAGGGTTTACACGGAAAATCGGAGCCGAGGCGTTGAAACCGTCAAGCGGTTACTCAAAGAGGAAGCCCAGAAAATCTATAAAGACGATATCGTCGCTAACAAACAATTAGGCAAATTCGGCGCGAGCCTGCTGCGCAATGCCCGGCAGGTGATGACTCACTGCAACGCCGGCGCGCTGGCGACCGCGGGGTATGGAACGGCGCTCGGTGTGATTCGGGCGTTAAAGGAGTCAGGAAAATCAGTCGAAGTGTGGATCAACGAGACGCGACCTTTTCTTCAAGGCGCGCGTCTGACGGCGTGGGAGCTCAAGAAAGAAAAAATTGCTGCCACGCTAGTCACGGACAATATGGTGGGTTACTTGATGCAAAAGGGTCGGGTCGACGCCGTGGTGGTCGGTTGCGATCGCGTCGCGGCGAACGGCGATGTGGCCAATAAAATCGGCACCTACGGAATCGCAGTGCTCGCGAAAAGGCACGGAATCCCGTTTTATGTCGCGGGTCCGACTTCCTCTATCGATCTCGATTGCACGACGGGAGAGGACATCCCCATCGAACAAAGGGACCCCAAAGAGGTGTCGCATATCTTCGGTCGGGCGCTCGCGCCCAAAGGCACAAAGATATTGAATCCGGCCTTTGACATAACCTCCCAAGACTTAATTTCGGCGATTATCACTGAAAAGGGAGTGATCCATCCGCCGTATCAACAAAATATTCGCAACCATGTCAGTCATTGAAAAAAAAGAAGAGCTGGAAGCGTTTTTCCACAATGCGGGAAAACCCCGCGAGCGCTGGCGCGTCGGAACCGAATACGAGAAGATCGGTATCGACAGGAGCACGGCCAAGGCCATTCCTTATTTCGGCGGCCGCGGTGTCGAGCATATTCTGCGGGAATTGAGCGAGCGATATAATTGGGAGCCGGAGGAGCAGGACGGTCATATTATCGCGCTGGCCCGCGGCAACGCGCAGATTACTCTCGAGCCTGGCGGGCAAATCGAACTGAGCGGCGAGCCCTGCGAGAGCATCCATTGCACCTATGCTGAGTTCACCCAGCATATCCGCGAGTTGTTAGAAGTTGCAGATCCGCTGGATGTCGTTTTTCTGGGGCTGGGAATGCAGCCGGTCAGCCGGTTGGCAGAGATCGAATGGGTGCCAAAGAAGCGTTATCGCATCATGGCGCCCTACATGCTCAAGGTCGGGACTCTCGGTCAGCGGATGATGAAACAAACCGCCACGGTTCAGGCCAATATCGACTACAGCGACGAAGAGGATGCGATGGCGAAGTTCCGCACCGGCATGGGGCTGACGCCGATCATTATCGCCATGTTTGCCAATTCGCCGATCTGCGAGGGGCAGCTGAACGGCTATCGCAGCTTCCGCGAGCACATCTGGACGGATACGGACAAAAACCGCTCGGGACTGCTCAAATTCGCCTTCTCGCCTGATGTAAATTTCGCGCACTATGTTGAGTATGCCCTCGACGTCCCGATGTACTTCATCATCCGCAATCATGACTACATCGACATGACCAGCGTGACTTTCCGCCGCTTTCTCGAGCATGGTCATAACGGCGAGCGGGCTACCGTTGACGATTGGAATGATCATCTCACAACGTTGTTCCCCGAGACTCGGATCAAGCGCTATATCGAGGTTCGCTCCGCGGATAGTCAGCCGCCGGAACTCATGCCGGCCTTCCCCGCGGTCATCAAAGGAATTTTTTATGACGCGGATTGTCTGCAAGCCGCCTGGGATTTAGTGAAGGGCTGGAGTTGGGATGAGCGGATGCAAGTGTATCTTGATTCTCATCAAGATGCGTTGGCCGCGCGCATCCGGCGCTACTCATTGCTCGATTTGGCGAAGGAATTATTGCAAATCGCGTGGGAGGGCTTGCGGCGCCAAAAAGCGCTCAACAGTCAAGGTGAGGATGAGACAATTTATTTGAGTCCGCTAAAAACCCTCTTGTTCCAGGGAAAATGCCCCGCCGATGTCCTCATCGAGAAATGGGAAGGGGAGTTGCAACACGACATCAAGAAGCTGATCGCCTACAGCGCCTACAAATTACCCTGAAATCTCGTTAACGATTCGCCGATGATCCAATCGCGCCAGGCGCTTAGCACATTCTTTTTCCTCTATGCCGGTGAACCTCTTCAGATAACGTTGCTTCAGTTCCGTAATCCTGTGATAACTATTCTCCACCTGCGCGCGAACGGCCGGATTGCTTTCCGCCTCGGAGCAGAGAAATTCCAGGGCGTTTACTGCTCCGGGCAGATCGTGGCAATAGAGCATTACATCGACCCCGGCGCGAACAGCCAGCGCGACGGCTTCGTCCGCATCGTAGTTGCTGCTCAACGCTTTCATTTCCATGTCGTCGCTAAAGACCACGCCCGCGTAACCCAGTTGCTGCCGTAACAAGCCAGTAACGATATTGTGAGACAGCGTTGCCGGAAACTTGGGGTCCAGCGAACGGTAAAGCACATGGGCTGTCATGAGCGATTCGATTTGATTCCGGCAGGCATGAACGAACGGCGGGAGCTCGACCGCTGTCAATTCATCCGGTGATCTGTCGAGGACCGGCAAATCAAGATGCGAGTCTTTATCGGTACCGCCGTGGCCGGGAAAGTGCTTGCCGCAGGGAATGATGCCGCCGTCCCGAAGACCTTGAACGTAAGGCCACGCGAATGTAATGACCTGATTGGGCTCTGTGCCAAAGGAGCGGCTGCCGATGATCGGATTGTTCGGATTAGAGTTGACGTCTAGCACCGGCGCGAAGTTGAGATTGACGCCGACCAGGGCGAGCTCGGCGGCGGTTGCCCGTGCGGCCCTGTACGCGAGATTGGGATCATCTTTCCGTCCGACGAGCGCCGCAGCGGGGAAATGGGTGAATGGATTGGCTAGGCGATGAACTCTACCACCCTCTTGGTCGATGCCGATCAGTGGCGGCGTCTTTGGGTTGCTTTCCCAGAGCGAGCGACAGAGCGATAGCATCTGCTCCGGGCCGCAACAGTTGTGACTGAAAAGAATGAAACCCCCAAAGCCGCATTCTTCGATAACCAATTGTTCGTCGCGGGTGAGCGATTCTCCTTGAAGACCGATCATGAACATCTGGCCGATTTTTTCCCTCGGTGTCGCCATCGCGAATAACTATAACATAGCTAGACAATTTTGGGTCGTTTGTGTAAATTCGCCGGGCCAGATGACTAAGGGCAAATACATTGTCGTCGAAGGGCCCATCGGCGTGGGCAAAACCAGCCTGGCGAAGATCCTGGCCAACGAGTTCCAGGCCCGCACCGTGTTTGAAAGGGTGGAAGACAATCCGTTTCTCCCCAAGTTCTACAAAGCTCGCGAGACCTACGCCTTTCAGAACCAAACTTTTTTTCTGATCAACCGCTATCAGCAGCAGATGGAGCTGAGCCAGCAGGATCTCTTTAAGCAGAACACGGTCGCCGATTATCTATTCGCCAAGGACAAGATCTTTGCGACTTTGACGTTGAGCGACGAGGAACTGAGCCTTTACCAGCAAATTTACGCGCTGCTCAACACAAGAGTGCCGAAGCCGGACCTCGTGGTCTATCTACAGGCCCGGCCCGAAGTACTTTACAAAAGGGTTAAAAAAAGAGATAAAAAATATGAGCGTAGCGTCACCTTCGAGTACCTCTCAGAAGTGGCTCAGGCCTATAACCAGTTTTTTTTCCATTACGACGACACGCCTCTGCTGGTGGTCAATACTTCTGAGATTGATTTCGTAGCAAGCAGCAAGCATCTGGCTGACTTGATCAAGGAAATCAACAACATGGGGTCGGGGACGCAGCACTACATACCGCTTGGATCCAGGTAATTCGGACTGAGACGGATGCCGAATGAAGCAGACGGCAGTTGGCGGCAGGCAGGAATTCACTGCAGCCTGGGTCGCCGATTGCGTCCTTTTTAATGGCCTTCCGGCTTAATCCGGAAGGCTTTTTTATTTGGGAGGGTAGATCGATGGCAGATAAGGTCACCGTACCTGAAATCATCAAGATGAAGCAGCGTGGCGAAAAGATCGCTTGCCTCACCGCCTATGATTATTCTTTTGCGCGAATTCTCGACAGCGCCGGCGTTGATATCTTACTGGTGGGTGACTCGGTTGGCTGCGTCGTTCAGGGACAGCCGAATACGCTGCCGGTCACAATGGAGGAGATGCTTTATCACACCCGCGCGGTGGTGCGCGGTCGGAAGCGGGCACTGGTAGCAGGGGACATGCCTTTCTTGTCTTTTCAGCTCGGTAAAGAACAGGCGATCCAAAATGCCGGGCGATTTCTCCAGGAAGCGGGAGCCGAGGCGGTCAAATTAGAGGGTGGCATCGCGATGCGCGAGACTATCAGGGCCATTGTGCAAATCGGCATCCCGGTCATGGGGCATATCGGCCTCACGCCGCAATCGGTCCATCGTTTCGGCGGCTATAAAATGCAAGGTAAAGAAAAAGACCAGCGGCAAGCGATTCTCGGCGATGCGCTGGCGGTCGAAGAGGCGGGCGCGTTTGCCGTCGTGCTGGAAGGCATGCCTGCAGATTTGGCCATGGAGATTACCGAGCGACTGACGATTCCAACCATCGGGATCGGTGCAGGAGTGCATTGTGACGGTCAAGTCTTGGTAATCCACGACATGCTGGGGCTGTTCGATGATTTCAGACCGAAGTTTGTTAAACGCTACGCGGAACTCGGGGAAATCATGACGGCTGCGGTAAAGAGCTTCATCGAGGAAGTGCGCGCGCAAAAATTTCCCGGCAAGGAGCATTCGTTCAAATAAGGGCGACCGGCCGGTCGCCCCTACGAATCCTGTGACCATGCAGATCATCGAGCGCATACACGAGATGCGGAGCTGGAGTGAGACGCAACGCTGCCAGGGACGGCGTCTGGTTCTCGTTCCGACCATGGGGTTTCTCCATGAAGGACATCTGAGCCTCGTGTGCGACGCCAGGAAGCGCGGCGATCAGGTCGTGGTTTCGATCTTTGTCAATCCCGCCCAATTTGCTCCTCAGGAAGACTTTGCTGCCTATCCGCGGGATTTCGAGCGCGATCGACAGCTTCTCCAAAAAGAGCGGGTCGATGTCTTGTTTCATCCGTCGGTTGACGAGATCTACCCCGAGGGTTACCAGACTCAAATCAAAGTGGAGCGTCTCAGCGTCCCTCTCTGCGGCGTGGTTCGCCCTGGTCACTTTCGCGGCGTAGCTACGGTCGTCGCCAAGCTTTTAAATATTGTCCGACCCCATGTCGCGGTTTTTGGTCGCAAAGACTATCAGCAGTTGCAAGTGATCCGCCGGCTGGTGGCGGATCTGAATTACGATATCGAAATCGTCGGCCATCCGACGGTGCGGGAAGCGGACGGGCTGGCGCTGAGCTCGCGCAATGTTTATCTTAATGCCGAAGGGCGCAAAGCCGCTTTATGCCTCTCACGTTCGCTCGGTTTGGCAGAGTCCCTCGCGCGGCAAGGGGAGAAGAGGGGAAAGGCGATCGTGGATGCCGTCCAAGCGGAAATCGGTAAGGAGCCCCTTGCGAAAATGGAATATGTAATCTTATGTGATCCGGAAACTTTGCAGGAAGTCGATCGGATTGACCAGGACGCGGTTTTAGCCTTGGCCGTTAGCATCGGCAAGGCTCGTCTGATCGACAATACGGTGATCAAACCCTAAAGGAGAGGGGACGACGACGTGGCGGAAGAGACGCAGACTCGATCCAAACTCAGTCTACGGGAGACTTTACAACGCCAGTTCTTGGCGGGTCTGTTGGTTTTTCTTCCCGTCGTGATCACTCTCTGGTTTCTCGGCTGGGTCGTCGGTCTCATGGACGGACTATTGGACGTGCTGCCGGCTCCGGTGCATCCGAACTCTTACCTGCCATTTGCAGTGCCGGGACTGGGCGCCGTCTTCACCGTCGGGCTGATCCTGTTTCTTGGCTTTTTAACCAAAGGCGTTGCCACGCGCCGATTCCTCGCTGCTTGGGACAAAATTTTTGTGCAAATTCCGGTTTTCCGCGGGGTCTATACAGCCGTCCAGAAGCTGGTTCAGACTTTTTTGGGGCAATCGCAGAGTGACCGGCAAGTCGTCATGATCGAGTACCCGCGCAAGGGGATTTATACCGTCGGGTTTGCGATGGGCCGGGCGTGGCATGAGTTGGAGAAGAAAAACGAAAGCCAACTGCTTAACGTCTTCGTGCCGACGACGCCCAATCCGACTTCGGGATTCTACCTTTTGGTTCCGATTAACGAGGTGTCGCCCCTGGACATGAGTATGGAAGAAGCGCTCAAGCTGATTACTTCCGGCGGGTTGATTACGCCGGAGGATAAAAACAAGAATCATGCCTAAAGACAAATCGGGCGAAAAGATCGTTTGTGTCAATAGAGAGGCGCGCCATAATTATTTCATCGATGAAATTTACGAAGCCGGTCTGGTTTTGCTCGGGAGCGAAAAGACAGTTATGCGCGCATTCAAAAGGGCGAGGCCTTTCTAGTCAACGCGCACGTGAGTCCCTATCCCGGCGCCAATCAATTCAATCACGAGCCGACGCGCCCGCGCAAGCTCCTGCTTCACCAGCGCGAGATCGAGCGGCTCACCGGCAAGACGAAAGAAAAGGGATTGACCCTGATTCCGCTGAGATTGTATTTCAAAAACGGCAGGGCAAAAGTGGAGTTGGGGCTCGCGCGCGGCAAGAAGCTTTACGACAAGCGGGAAACGCTGAAACGCAAAATGGCGGAGCGCGAAGTCGAGCGGTCCTTGAAATCACGCCCTTCTTACTAGAGCGGTTTCATGTCTCGCGTTGAGATCCGCCAAAATTCACTCCGACTTCCCCGAGTAGAAACTCGGAGCCCGAAAGGCTACACTGTTTTTATGGGGGCGATGTGGGTTCGACGGGGGTGGGAAGTCAAAGTGGCATGCCGGGGTTCTGTTATCCCGTTAAACAAACAGATCTGCAAATTTAAACGCAGACAATTTTGAATACGCCCTAGCTGCCTAACCGCAGTTAGCGTCTTACCGGCTTTCTCCCACGGGGTTGGATAAGGCGTCATTTAGTGGGATGGGCTGATTCTCCTGCCGGAGGGGATGAGGCCGAGATCCAAACCGGCTGGCTCCGAGAGACCCTGCCGCTGGGGGCTCGATGAGCGAGATCAAAACATCGGCTAAGCATGTAGTCATTTTTGGCGGAAGACCTTCGGACGGGGGTTCGATTCCCCCCGCCTCCAGTACCTCTAAGTTATTGATTTTCCTATTTGCGTCTAGTAGGGACAGTCCTCTTCCATTCCCCACCAGAAAAGCGTTCCTGATCTATAATACTCTCTCCTTCTCTCTCCATATATATAAGATATATAAGGTGTGGGGCGATGAAGTCTCCGTGGAACTACAGTAACTGAGCTACCACAAATCACAGCGGCTTACCGACTACTGTGGGCATAATACGTTCCAGAGAGTAACTACGATGCACACGATTTTAAGACTTCCGGATGTGAAGCGAAGCACAGGGTTGTTGCCTAGTACAATTTACCTGCGCATTACGCAAGGCACTTCCCTAGACCAGTAAGCCTAGGCGGGTGCGCGTGGGTTGGTTGGAAGACGAAGTCCCAACAATGGTTACAGCGACGAATTGAGCGAGCCGCAGTAAAAGCAGCGGCGTGGGGGCAACTTTGGGGGCACCACGTAATTTTTAAACTGAACCCTGCTACAACTCACCATTACTTATAGTAATAATGTGATTCCTCGATGCCTCCGCTGTCTCCACCGGGAATTTCCCGAACGGTCATATAAATAGGGCCGGCCTCTTTGCTTACTAGTTCAGCGTAGGAGTCTTCTTCTTTGGTCCTGTAGCGGTTCTCCGCTTTGATCCGCCTTCTGGTTTTCAGCGCCGCCTTTGACATAAAAAGTATAGACGCCGCTCACGACATCTGCATATCTCGCGGTGACCTCTGCCTTGCCTTGTTTTTTTCCTTCGAGCTCTCCCCTCGAATTAACCACAGCGACGTTTGCATCGCTGCTTTCAAAGCGAACCCCCGCCCCGATTTCGTTCTCTTTACCGTCGGAATATTTTCCCCTGACCGTGAGCACGACTCGTTCCTGTACGTTGATATCCCTCTTGCTGGAGACGATTGCGAGAGACAGAAGCCGGGTCTCCGGAGACGCAGGGGAAACCTCCGGCTGTTTTATTGAGGGTTTGTCAATCGAGGCTAGCTTAGTTTCGCTTTCCTTTTTTACTGGCCCGGGCGTTTTGTACTTTTCAAGATCCGCCTCTTTTGGTTTTTCCGCTACTTTGATTTCCTCCGGAACGAGTTTTTTGGTAAGCGGCGTTTCAGGAGCGGGTG
>VBKE01000526.1 GCA_005879605.1 Deltaproteobacteria bacterium | reverse complement strand
CGCATGGTTTTAGAAAAACCCAACAACAAAAAGGCTGCTGCTGTTTTCTCTTTTGTATTTGTCGAGTCTGGTTTAACTGGACCGTTGCTTGTCAAACTGTTTTATGGAGTGCAGATCCATAACCCAGTCGCGCGCGGATCTACACCAGCCTTGTGACTTTGGCCGGAGCTCGGCTCGCTGCCGAGCTGTGCCTATCCGGATATTGAATATCTGTGGGTCGGTCACGGCTGCCGCATAGATCGCCGTGCCGCACTCGGGGCAGAACGCTTGGGCGCGTTTAGCGCCGCTTTCGGCGGTCTTTACATATATCTTTGGTTGTCCGCTGCGCAAGCTAAACGCATCCTTTGCCGCGGGGACACTCATGCGAAAGGCAGACCCCGATAAGGTCTGACAATCCGTACAATGGCATATCCCAGCCTTGTCGGGATCGACTTCCGCGACGTATGTGATGTAGCCGCAATGGCACGCGCCGTCGATCTTCATAAACACTCTCCTCCACGTGATCAGTCAGGGGTACCCCTAAGGTCGCGGGTGAGTCGCGCGGCGTTTGTTACGACTCTACCCGTGTGTTCTCCGACGAACCTCACAGTCGCCAGCTCTTACGAATCAGCGCCAAATCACCGCTGGAGCCCAACGCCGATTAGTATTTAGCGAGTATTTCGCCTCTAACTGGGTGAGCTGATCGGCGATCGCTTGGTGGTCGATCTTTTCGGCAATTTCCTGAATTCATCCCCTGCTCCTGGATGAATGGCTCAGTCATAGAGTCTGTCGATATATTTGCTCTGGTCCAACTCACGGATGAAGCTGTTGTCGTAGAAGTCCTCCGGTTTGTATTTGCGCATTTCGTGATAATTGTAGGTCTCCATCACTTTTTTGATGCCCTCGACCGACGGATACGGCTTGCGCGGCAGGTTGGAAACTTCCCGATAGAAATGCTCCTGCTTCTCTGGGTCGGTCACCCCGTACCATTTGGCCATGGCGCCGAAGGCTGCCGGTTTGTTCCGTTGCACCAGGGCGATCATCTCCACCGTGGACTTAGCGAACCGGCGCGCGGCGTCCCGGTTGTCTTTGAGCCATGCCCGGGAAACGTTGACCCCCGAGCCGGCATTCGGGATGTTGTATTTGGACAGATCGACCAGAATCCTGTAGCCGGCCGACAAGGCCATCATTTCGTGCAGCTCGCTCGCGATCAGGGCGTCCACGCGGCCACTCTCGAGAGCGTCCATCGTGTTGGCGCCAGCCATCAGCGACAAATCGCGCTCCGGATTCCAACCCATGATTTTGGCGAATGAGAGGGCGACAAAGTGGGTCACTGCGCCATAGCCCGAGTAACCGAGACGCTTGCCCTTGAGCTGTTCAATCGCGGTGATGCCGGGACGAGCGATGATGCGCCAGCGCACCATGGGGTCCGTGCAAGCGATAATCACGCGGTCGTCGGCCTGAGCGTCCGTCGTCCAGCGAACAATCATCGGGCTGCCGCCGCCGATCACAATCGGAGTGTCCCGCCCGCCAGCGCGAATCAATTCTTTAGGCACGGTGACGCCGGTGCGCCGCGCGACGTCGGCGGCGCTCTGCGTGATGAACTGCTCCACGTCGAGGCCGTTCTTTGTATAAATCCCCGCCTCGTAGGCGGCGACGAAAGGCACCTTATTGAGCGAAACGTCGCCCAGACCGACCCGGAGCTTGATGAGCTGCTCCTGCGCGCCGGCCGGACTTATTCCGATAAGCAGCAAGGCGACGACGAAACCTAATCGGCACCGCCCCGGACGATAGCGTATCTGCGCGAACCAACTCCGCTTCATCTGAGCCTCCTTGAGCGAGAGAGCCGAAGGTCAAGTCTTTTAACTGTGACTTCAACTAGGCGATGGGATCGATTCTTGACCTATGCCGGCTCGCGGCTATAGCCCAACGCCGATTAGTATTTGGCGAGGATTTCCGGCTCTAACCGGGTGAGCTGATCGGCAATCGCTTGCTGGTCGATCCTCTCGGCGATTTCCTCGTATCCGGCTTCTTTGACCATTGAGGGAAACCGGGTCTTAAGCTGCGTCAAAGTCCAGCGGACGGAGTCTTTCACGCCTTCCTCTTTCATTTTATGAGCCGCATCCAGGCCGCCGGACGGGCCGACGTGATAATGAGGGTTCTTGTAAAAGCAATCAAAGCGGAGAATTCTCTTCCCCGCGTTCTCGGAACCGGCCGTCGTGATGTCGAAAGTCAGCCCTTCATCGGTGCCGCCGACGCCTTGTCGGTGAGCGACGGTCATGCGCATTCCGGCCTGCTCGATAATAATCGGATCGCTCTTCGTCGTCGACGATGTTTGCTTTTCCATCAATCGGCCCTCCTTATGATGATAGCTTTCCTCTTGATGACGGATTTGAATCTCGCGCCACATCTCCTGGCTTATGAACATCCAATACGACGTATTCTAGTGGCGACTTTCTCCGTTCACCCGTCAGTCTAACGTCCCGATTTGAGAGGGGCCGCCCGTAACGCTCAGCGGGATGAGAACTCGCCTCGCGGCCTTCGGCGGAACGAATTGTTAGACGCGCCTCTTAGAGATCATTTTTTATCTGCTGTTAAGCTCCGAATCTGGGTGACCGCGTTCTTGATTTTGAATTCAACGAACATCTTACCTAGTTCAATAGAAGCTTGTGTGGGGTCGCCAATGACGCCCATTTTTCCGTCATCCGGTGCAAGCTTGTCCTTACGAACCCATTTATTTTCCTTGTCTACGAACATAACTTCCGATGTGTCGTCAATTCCGGCGTGCTGATCAATCGCCATATTACGCTTGGTCAAGTATTCCTTCATTTGCTCTTTCTCTTTAAAGTAGAGATCAGAGATGTGATACACATGGACACCCTTCGGTGACCATTCTGCATTGAGGACCTCAGCCACTTTCTTAAGTGTTTGTTGCCCTCCACCATGATCGCCCATCAGCGCAACGTTCTTGAAACCAGCTGCGATGGCACTGAGCGCAACATCACGCGCGACCGCTCCAAAAGTCTCCTCCAAGACGCTAACGGTGCCTGGAAATCTCATGTGTCCAGTCTTCTTTATCGGATCGCCTGCAATGGCATAGGGCATCGTCGGGTAGACCAACGCGTTGCCAAGCTCCTCGGCTATCCGTTGAGCAGCGTAGTGGGCGATGAAGATGTCGTTCTGCTCTGTGCTCGCAGCGTAATAAATTGCAGTAGTTTTTCCTGCAGCAATTGCATCCCGAACCTCCGTCCACGTGAGGTCTTCGATTAAGACTGACTTTGATTGAGCAAGCACCACCGATGGCAGAAGCAAGAGAATCAATGCGAAGGTTAACGATTTCATAAGTTGGTCTCCTTTAGTTATTAAGCGTCTAACTACTGACGCTGTGGATTCCATCGCTTTCATATTAATCAGAATGACAATCTTCGTGCCGCTGTCGGCTAATACTTGCGGATGAACTCCAGGACGTTGCGGTTAAAGGCCTCGGGCTGCTCCCAGTTGATCGAGTGAGCGGCCTCGGGCAGCACCATGAATTGGGCGCCGGGGATATGGGCGAGCTGTCGCCGCATGACCCAGGGCGGCGTCTGCAGGTCCTGATCTCCGGGCATCAACAGCGTCGGCACCCGAATACTCCTGAGCTTCT
>VBKE01000525.1 GCA_005879605.1 Deltaproteobacteria bacterium | reverse complement strand
CGGATCTGGTTGAGCAGCGCCGGATACATCGCCTGCTGGAGCACTTGGCTGGCGTAGAGCAGAGCATCCTTTGGGCGCATCACACCAAACTGATCGGGCTCCGCTGCGGCCTCGGCGCCGAGGATCATGCCCTCCACGAGCGAGACACGGGTGGCGAGGTCGCCGAGCTGAGCGACCATCTCGCTAGTGGCCGAGCGCCCGCTGAGGTCCATGCAGCGCTTAACCACCCCGATGAGGAACTGCAGCTTGGCCCACGATCGGATGTGCGACTGGGTGTTGCCCAGCACGTGCGCCGCGGTCACGCTGAACTGTCCCATCGTCAGGTCAATATTCTTGTAGATGAACACGTCTTCCCAAGGCACGAACACATCGTCGAACACGCTAGTGGGTCCGAGCGCATAGGGCCGCCGCGGGTAGAGCTTCAGGCCGGGCGCGCCATTCGGCACCACGCAGGAGATCGCGTAGTCTTCGTCGCCAGGCTTGAGCGGCAAGATAACCGTGACCAGCACATAGTCAGACATCACCGAGCCCGTGCCGAGCATCTGCGCCCCGCGAATGACGATCCCGTTGTCACGCTCGGCGGCAGCGCCGGCGTAGAGGTAGGGCTCGGCCTGCTGATGCGCCGGTTTGGCGCGGTCGACGGTGGGATGGACGATGACGTAGCTGACGTATAGATCCTCGTCAGCCGCTTTAGCAGCGAAGCGTAAAAGGTTGTCGGCGAGCTGTTGCCCGCCCCGCGCATAGAACGCCGGCGAGCCCGCGAAGCCCGCGAAAAACGACGCGACATGATCGGGAGAGCGTCCCAGGAAGCCGTAGCTCGCATCGGCCCAGAATTTGATCGCGCGCCGCCGTGCGACTAAATCTTCACGCGTGCGCGGCACCAGCCAGGATTTGTTGATGGGCCGGCCATCGCGCGGCGACGGGAGGCTCATCAGCCCGCGGTTGGCCGGATCGTGGGCGAGATCGTAGAGCTGCGCCACGGTGCGTATTCCCGCGGCGAAGGCCGGATGCATCGTCACATCCGCCACGCGCTCACCGTTCAATAGCACCGTGCGGCCATCGCTCAGCCCGCGCACATACTCCTCGCCGCTCCGAGTCATACGGTTTCCTTCCTCATGCCCCTTGTCCGCGCCACGGCGGCGCCAAAAGCGTTCATCGGACTTCCCTCGCGCACATCCAACTATTCTCTACCACGTGAGCGCCCAGTGCTGGATCGATTGTTACACAGCGCGTTTCGGTGAGCGCGAATCGAGTGAGCCGGTTCGTTGGCGTTTCTCGCGCACACCTCCGGTGGCGCGATTGCCCTTCCATCAAATCGGACATCCACCAGGGCCTCTGTATTTGTGTCCTCTGGAGCAGGTCTTCCAACCACCTTTGTTGGCAGGTGACATATTTCCTCAATCCACAATCGCGTCTGACGGCGCCGGTACGGGTCACCGCGCTACTCTAACGTTTTATTCACCGAGTCCATTCAACCCAATGGTTGAATGGTTAGAGGTCAGCCGGTCTCCGAGACTTCACGGACAATGGACGACGGCGGCATTGTCTCACAGAGCTACCTAACTTCTTCCCTCGGAGTCTATCGAATGCACGCCGTTAGACTTTGAGTCGGGGCAGCAAATTCTGTGGTCCACAGGCCGGCGAGATAAATTTCGGCCCATGCGTAGCGCTGCCTCAGTACCTTGGTAGTAACCGGGAAGTTGAACGAGCGTGCGATAGCCCATTCGCTTATAAAAGAGTTGTGCTCCATCGTTCCCGGCGCGCACTTCCAGGGCGACGCTGAATATGCCCGCTACGACAGCGCATTTCTCGAGCCACTCGAGAAGTTGGCGTCCGACGCCTAACCGTCTATAGGGTCGAGCCACAGCGAGCAGGTCCAGGTGTGCGTCGGCGTCCCCGTAGCGCATGATCGCAAACCCCGCAATGTTATCGCGAATGCGTGCGACGAGTACGTTAACATCGGGATCGCGAATACTCGCTGCTACCCGCATAGGCGTCCAACGCCAACGGAGACCGTATTCAATTAGATCCCGCGACAAGTTGGCAATAGTGGTAGCGTCTACTGGTCGCGCCAATCGTAACGATAGCTCAGAACTTGTCATGAGGTCTATGGCCTAACGAATCGTATCCCTAAAGTCTGGGAGCAATCAAGTTTCATGATGATGGCGCGCAGCAATTAAGGGATAAGATGGGGTTGGACTAAAACGACGAGCCACCCGTAAATTCTGACTTAATACGACCCCGAACGTTCCGAACTAGAGCGGCGGTGAATTTGACATCGGAATCTCCGTCTCTTACCATTGAGCGACGTTCATTGATCATGCTGCGGACCATTTGAGAGAGGTCGATATGGCAAAACATGCTAAAAATGCTGATCATCCATACATCGTTTCTCAGGCCGATTTCTGCGGGGGTAGTCCAGTAATCCGAGGCACAAAATTCCCGGTTCGCTCCGTCGTCAATTACGTCCTCCGTCACGGAATATCACCTGAAGAACTCGTGAAAGAGTTCTCTCATTTAACGCTCGCCCAGGTTTACGACGCGCTTTCGTACTACTACGATCACAAAGAAATCATCGACAAGGATCTGCGCGACAACTCGGCGGATACCTCATCGGAAAACGCTGGCTGATGGCGAATATCGCCCTGCTGCTCGGTGAGGATGTTCGACCTATGCTGGCCGAAATTGTCAGACAGCGCGGAAGAACGATGCTGAGCAACTGGCTTACGCTGTCAGCCGGAAGCGAGCCATCCTCACACATAACATCCGCGATTTCAGGCTGCTCGACCGGCAGTACAGGCAAAGGGGCAAAGAGCACTTCGGCATCCTACTGTCCGACCAAACAACCCTCCGAGAGTTGCTTCAAAGAACTCTGCGATTTCTCGGACGCCGTACCGCTGAGGATGTGAGAAACAATATTTTCTGGCTGAAGGATGAATGAGAAAGGTAAGTTGCAACGGGTCAATTAGGTAACTTAGGCAAGTTTTCTGGTGAGCCGAGCCTACTATTCGATGTATCAAGCAGCTCGGGCCGCACTGGAAGCCGCTGGAATACTACTCGCCGAATGGACTCATGCAGAACTCCAAGCGACCTTTGCCAACGAGCTTACACGAAGACGAAAACTTTATTCGGCTTTTCTAGCTCGGGATCTAAATGTCGTGCAGGATTTGCGGCTTACAGAGAAGCGACATAA
>VBKE01000019.1 GCA_005879605.1 Deltaproteobacteria bacterium | reverse complement strand
ATGCAACCAGTGAAGGCCGGCCTTCAGTCCCTCAAGAGCGCCACGAAAGGTGTAACCGACTGTGGTTCCGAAGCTTGGCTGGAAACGATTCAATCCGGCCATGTTCATGTTCAGCTCCCCGTCCTCGATCGTCGGGGCGTTCCCGACATAGAGGTCGTAGGTCAACTTTCCGTCGCCGAGCGCGACCCCGCCGGTCCCCCATAACCCCACGGTGTGCACGGGCAGGATCCCTCCCTTATCCTCGAAGTCGAGGAACTGCGGGCGCCGCACGGCGGTCTGGATCTGCGTGCCGTGATGAAAGGCCGTGTTAAAATAACCAAACGGGGTGTGGAACCGTCCGAGCCAGGCGGTCGCGTAGTCACCGAAGGCGTATCCAAGCTGCCAGCGCTCCAGGTCTACGCCGACATTACCCGCGCGGTCCACCTCGAAATTCAATTCGGCCAAGCCCCTCACGTTCGGGCCGAATTCGGGGGTAAGATAAAAATCGAGTGAGCTCACTGTGAAGCCTTTGCGCCGGGTCTTGAGGAGGTGATCGTCGTTGGTCACCACTCCGCCGACGTCGCCGAAGCCGTGGAGCGGCGTGCCAAAGAGCGTGATGATACCCTGATCTGCCGGGGCGGGCTGCACGTCGTGCGCGTGGCCGGTTTCCCTGGCCGGTAAGTTCGTGGCCCCGGGGGGTGGCGTTGGCGGGGCGCTCGGACCACCCGCTTGCTGCGGGCCACCGAGCGCCTCCAGTTTCTGAATGCGCGCCGCCATCTCTTCGATGATCTGCTGACTCTGTTCCAGCTTGCGCTCTAGCTCGCCGATACGCTCACTGTCCGACTGCGCAACGGCTGTATGCGTCGGTCCGCAGATCAGCGCCGTGAACGTGGCTACGATCAGAAATTGCTGGGCCCAATGTTGGGCTTTCCGGCGGCGCGACGCATCCGGGGCGCCTCTAAGACGGGCGCGGTTTCTCACTCCGATGCGCCTTCTATTGCTTTCCAACCTAGGTGGTGAAAATTTGTTTTCAGTGATTCGTCGCCCAGTTATCACCATGTGTTTGGGATGGGATCCGTCACAGGCTGACCCGGTTGTCCAGGCTCCAGCATATTTAGATAATCACATACCTCGGCTTGATGATGGCTAGATGAGAATTTGGGTGGTACCAATCATTTTCCGCGGATATAACGTAAAGCTCGCGCCCTGTCAAGCAATTTATTAAAAGGGAAAGATTTAGGGTTGCCTGTCGTCAATCCGGGCTGTACTGCTCGTGAAAGAGGTCAGTTTTTTTGACCGTAATGATTTTTGAAAGGGCGGAATAAAGACGGGAGCGGCCCGGCCAACTGAGACACCATCGGCCAGGCCGCGCAAACTGTGTGCTTTATCTTCGGCGCAAATCGTCTCTCAGCTCGTCGCGGGCGTCGCCCAGTTTGTTCCGACTCTGGCGCACGTCTTTCCTGTTCTCGGCGATTTTTTGCGCGTCTTCGCGGATCTCTTTCCGATCCCCACGGATTTCCTTTCGGCTGGCTCCGTCGCGGATGTCTCTTCGCAATTCAGCCCGATCTTTTTTCAGCTCGTCACGATTCTTTTGCAATTGCTGCCGGTCTTGTTGGAGGTCTTGGCGAGCATCGCGGACATCCCGCCTGTCTTGCCGAATCTCACCGTTTCTGGAATACCTGCGCCCGTCATAGTCATGCGGGTACCGATGGTCCTCATGCCAGTCCGGTCTACCGGCGTAATGCTTGTGATAATAATAGTCGGGCCGCTGCCGCTCCTCGTATGTCCATGACCGGTCGCGGCTGATCAGTAGCGCTCCGCGGGGAACTTGGCGGCTGAGCGTTCGGCAATCGCCTGGCGGTGGTTGGTGACCCGGGGGCGTACCCGGATACCAAATGCGACACATACCCGCCGGCGGCAGATGACCTGGCGGAATATGCCGGTGACCGTGGTCGTCTGCTATGGCGGGTAAACCTGGGACTATTAGAACCCCAGCGAGAAGTCCCCCTACAATGGTGAGTTTGACGTTTTTCATATTAGTCTCCTTTTCTTAGTGAAGCCTCCTGGCAGGAAGTCGAGGAGAGCAACCGCTATGCCATCGGACCCAGCATTGCAACTCCTTGATTTTGTCGGGTCTCTCGGTAGCAGCGGCGAACCGGATCCGTCAAAAACTACCTGACCGGGGCGAAAATGTTCAGACGTGTTGGGTGGGCACAATCCATCGACCGGCGACAGGCAGGTGAACTTAGAGCGTGATTGGTAACTTTTAGGCAAGAAGACGAAATCGCAGGATCATCTTTCGATGCGGAATTTTGGCTTCCTTAAAAATCGGCCCGGCGCAGCGAAAGCCTGAGCCTTCGTAAAAACCGATCACAGCGACTTGCGCGTGCAGATAAATCTTGTCCGTGCCCTGCTTCCTCGCCATTGCAACAGCCCGCTTCAGTAGTTTCGTTCCGATGCCTTGTCTTCGATGGCTTTTTAAAACCGCCATACGCCCGATCTTCGCGCTGCGGCGCCGCATCACGATCCTTGCCGTTCCAACCGGCCGCCGCCCGACGAAGGCCAGGAAATGCCAGGCTCGCCGATCATCCCGATCTAATTCAATCGCTTCAGGCACGCCCTGTTCTTTTACGAAGACACGCGTGCGAATGGCGAAAGCTTTCTCTAGCTCCTTCTTCGAAGAAACTCGCCTGATCCGGATGGTCTTTTTCATGGCTGATCGCATGCTCTGCCCGTGACTCTGCGGCAAGCCGTTCTGTGCATGCTTACCTTATTAAGCGAGATTCATCGAGCTGCGCCGGCGATGCCCTTCACGAAAACCCGGCTGCCTCAATTTCGCGCCGATTGTCCAGAATGAGTTGATTAGAGGCTCAATGGTTCTATACTAAGGCGGCAGAGGAGATCTGTCATGAACATTCTGCTTCTCTCGATGCCGGATTCTTTTGAGCATACGCCGACTATCAGCATCCGTATGCCCAACGGCGCGCTCACTTCTCTCGCGGGAAACGTTGATGCGCACCATCGAATCGCCGTCGCTGATCTCGTCCTGGTCCAGCATCGTGTCCGAGCAGCATTAAACGAGCTAATGGACAAGATTCAGCCGGATCTGGTGGGGCTCTCGGTAATGACTTTCCAACGCAAGACCGCGCAAAAGATTATCGAGCTGCTGCGTTCGCTTAGGCCGGGCGTCCAAATCGTCGTGGGCGGTTATGATCCGAGCATGGCGCCGGAAGCCTATACTTGCGGTGAGGTTGACTTCATCGTGCGCGGCGAAGGTGAGATCACTTTTCGCGAGCTGCTGCGGGCGATGGAAAGTGATCGTGACTATGCGCGCATCTCGGGCCTGTCGTACCGAGAGGCGGGTCGCTTTCACCACAATGCGGGTCGACCGGTCAGCGGCCTAGACAGCCATGAGATAAGGCCGCCCAACCGTGAGGCGCGTGTGCTCAGCGACTACACCATGCTTGGCCGCCAGGTCGACGTCGTTGAAACCTCTCGTGGTTGTACGTTTGATTGCAGTTTTTGCTCGATTATCGCGATGCGCGGTCGCCAATTTCACACTTTTTCCTTCGATCGAGTGCTCGCGGACATACGCGACGCCCGAGACCACGGCGCCGAGGCGATCTTTCTGGTCGATGACAACATCACCCTCAACGTGTCGCGCTTCGAAGCGCTTTGCCAGGCGATCATAGACGCCCGGCTAAATCATTTAGACTATATCGTGCAGGCGATGACATCGGCCATTGCAAACCATGGTGAGACGTTGGTGCCCCTGATGCGCCGGGCGGGCTTCCGGTATGTCTTCCTCGGAATCGAGAACATCCTGGACGAAGATCTAAACTTCCTGCGTGCCAATTCCAAAAACGTGCGACGCGAAAACGGGCGCAAAGTCGGCAACGCCGCGATCCAAGCTATCGATGCCGTCCACCGGAATAAAATGTATGTCGTCGGCGGGCTCATCGTCGGCAACCCGGGAGACACGCGCGAGTCAATCGAGGCCAATATCGAGTTTGCCCGACGCTACGTCGATTGGCCGTACATTCAGCACCCGACCCCTTACCCCCGTACGCCCATGACTCAAGATTTTCATGACCGCGGGTTGATCATCAACGAGAGCTTTGAAGAGTACGATGGCACCACCGCAGTGGTCCGGACCGATCACCTGACGGCGGAGGAGGTTGAGTTTCTAAGGTGGCGAGCCGAGCGATGGATGAAGCTTCGTCACTTGCCCGCGGTTCTGTTTCACAGCCCGTGGTTCACGCTGTGCAATGCGATAAAAATGATGGGTCATATCTTTCGCGGCGCCACCATCAAATCCTTCCTTGGCCTCGAAGACGAACAAAAGGCTTTCCAGCGCTACCGCGCGATCCGTAAGGCCGAGCGGGCGTATATTTGACTTGTGAGGAAGACAAGCCTTTTTTAGAACTTCGGGAAGCGGTCTGCGCGAAGGAACCCGCTGGCCGTGGACCCAGAGTTAAACTGATCGAGAGGAGCCATCCGCTCCAAGGGCCTGCACGACCCGATTCATGTAGCTGAAAAAGCCGGTGACATGGGCGGCATCCAAGATCGCGCGATCAGAGAAGCCGGCCGCTCGCAGCGTCTCAATGTCACCATGAGTCACCTGACTGGCATCACGCGCCATTTGTTCGGCAAAGGATAATAACTGCTTTACCTCGGGTTCGATTGGAGCCGTTCGATAATCTTCCATGAGCGCATCGGCCAATTTTGCGTCATCGAGCTCTTTACGGAGAAACTCTCCGTTGGACTCAGTTCAATAGAAACAACGATTTACTTTGGATGCCACTATGGCCACCATCTTGCGCTGCGCCTTGGTCAGCGGCGACGGACCGTCCATCAAGGTCCGAAAGAGGGGGCCGAGAGTAACCAGAAGCCGTGGGTTGAGGCTGGAAACCTTGACAATATTGGGGACGCTTCCGCGCGTCCACCGAAGTACCCGGTAGATCCAACTTGCAAGCCCACATGCCTCATTTTCTTCAAAGGTTCTGATCCAAGCCATCTTAAGCCTCCTTTCAGTTCGTTGGTCTTTTCAGCACGCTTGTTGTGTTACACTGGACGCGTCAGAACGTTATTGTCAAGGGGATGAACAGCTCTGTTTTGGAATCTCAATTGTCAGGATACCAGATATGATATCGCGCTTCTTTTCTATTGTCGCTCTTCAAATAATTATCGTTGCGTTTTTGGCAGGATCCGCCGCCTTCGCAACCGATCTTTCTCCGGTGGGTCTCTGGAAAACGATCGACGACCACACCGGCAAGCCGCGCGGTCTGGTGCGCGTGATGCAGGTGCGCGAGGAATATCGGGGAAAGGTGGAAAAAATTTTTCCAAAGCCGGGCGAAGATCCGAACCCCAAGTGCGAGAAATGCGCAGGAGAGAAACATGACCAGCCGGTGATCGGCATGACCATCTTATGGGGGCTGACAAAGCAAGGTGACGAGTATCACGGAGGAGAAATTTTAGATCCGGAAAACGGCAAGGTCTATCGTGCCAAGATGACGCTGGAAGATGGCGGGAGACAACTCCACGTAAGAGGTTTCATTGGCTTTTCGCTACTGGGACGAACCCAGATTTGGCTTCGCGAAGAGTGATTTGAGCCAGTTACTTTCCCTCGATGAGCATGAGGTTGGGGTCTTCCAGATGCTGGATGACGACGCCGAGGAAACGACCCGCTTCCACACCGTCAATGACCCTGTGATCGAATGCCAGGGAGAGGGGCATCATCTTCCGGATGGCAATTTGTCCGCTTCTCACGACCGGCCGATCCTCGATCTTTCCCAATCCTAAAATCGCGACTTCAGGGTAGTTGATGATGGGAGTACCGTAAGAAGCTCCGACGACACCGTAATTGGTGATGGTGAACGTGCTGCCTTTTAGCTCATGGAGATCAATTTTTCTGTGCCTCGCCTTCTCGGCGAGCGTCGCTGTCTCTTTTGCCAAATCCAAAATGTTTTTTTTGTCAGCGTCTTTGATCACGAAGACGATAAGACCATCGGGCGTGTCAACGGCGATCCCGACGTTGAAATACTTCTTGAGAATGATCGCTTCCGCGGCCTCGTCCAGGCTGGCGTTGAAATAGGGATGGACTTTTAAGGCCGGGAGAACGGCCTTAATCAGAAAAGGAAGATAGGTGAGCTTCACTCCCTTTTCCTCTGCCACCTTCCTTTCTTTGGCGCGCACTTGCTCTAGCTCGGTGATGTCGGCATCTTCCCAGATGGTCACTTCGGCGACACGTTTGGAGGCCTCGGCCATACGCTTTGCGACCGTGCGCCGAATGCCGCGGAGGGGTATCTTTTCCACCGAACCATACGCATCTGCTTCTGCGCCAGCTTGCGGTGCGGTTTTCGCCGCGGCCGTCTCGACGTCTTCTTTCGTAATGCGGCCCCCGGGGCCAGTTCCCTTCACGCTTGCCAGGTCAATCTGCATCTGTTTGGCTAAAGCGCGGACGGCGGGCGTGGCCTGCACGGGGCGAACGACTTCGACCACTTCATTATCGCCGAGCGTTCCCACCACGGTGCCGGAGTCCCTCTTTTCAGCTTCTAATGCCGTCGCTTGTTCGCCGCCCGCTTCGATGGTCGTTAGGACGTCGCCTACTTTGATAATCTCTCCTTCTTTGCCATGGAGTTGTGTGACCTTTCCCGTGTAGGGCGAATTGAGCGTAAGGAGCGCTTTATCCGTTTCAACTTCTAGCAGGTCCTGATCCTCCTTGACCGAATCGCCCTCCTTGACCAGCCATCGGACGATTTCCCCCTCAGCGATCCCTTCACCGACATCGGGGAATTTAAACTCGCATAGCATCGAAGGCTCCTAAGGTGTTAGAAATTTAGAATTCGATCAACAGCTTCGGTGACTCTTTCCGCATTGGGGAGATAGTACTTCTCCAATTTTGGCAGAGGCATGACGGTGTCGAATCCCGTGACCCTTGCCACGGGTGCTTCTAGATGGACCAGCGCTTTCTCATTGATCCGCGCGATAACCTCAGCGCCAACGCCGCAGCTCGCGGGCGCCTCGTGCACGACCACGGCCTTGTGGGTCTTTTCCACGGATTCTATCACCGTTTGTGTATCCAAAGGCGATAAGGTTCTGAGATCGATGATCTCGGCTTTAATTCCCTTTTTCTCCAAAAGAGTGGCGGCTTGCAAGGTAGGTTGGAGCATAGCGCCCCAAGTGATCAAGGTAATGTCGGTTCCCTCCATAACGATCCGTGATTGCCCGAGCGGGATGAGATACTCCTGTTCTGGAACTTCTTCCCTCAAAGAGCGGTAGACTTTTTTGGGCTCCATGAAGATCACAGGATCAGGGTCGCGGATAGCGGCGATCAAAAGACCTTTAGCTTCGTAAGGAGTCGAGGGAACGACGACCTTGATTCCAGGCGTGTGAACAAAATAGGCTTCGTTGCTATCCGAATGGTGCTCCGGCGCGCGAATTCCCCCTCCGTAAGGAAGCCTGACGACTAGTGGACAGTAATAGCGTCCTCGCGAACGGGTTCTGATCCGTCCTGCATGATTGGCCAGCTGCTCCATGGAGGCATAAATAAAGCCTTCGAACTGTATTTCCGCTATGGGTCTTAAGCCGTAAACCGCCATCCCGATTGCAACTCCTACGATTGCCGACTCCGACAATGGCGTGTCCACGACCCGCGTCTCTCCAAAGAGGTCGAACAGTCCTTGTGTGGCCCGGAAAACCCCACCATTTTTTCCTACATCTTCTCCAAGGATAAGCACCCTTGGATCTTTCTCCATCTCTTGTCGCAGGGCCAAACTAATCGCCTCGACCATCGTCAGTTTTGCCATAACGACAGACCTCAGTCCCGAATATTCCTTTTCCCGTTCGCGTTAAAGAAGTTTTCCGACTGCTCCTTGAGTTCCGCCGTGAGCTCGTGGAAGGTAAAGCGGAAGATATCCCGTGGATCTGGAGGAGGGAAATTTTCCTGTTCATGGACGGCTTGTTCCACTTTCTCCTTGGCCTCCGAACAGACCCCTTGATCGTAAGACTTATTCCAGAGGCCTTCCTTCTCCATATACTTCTTGAGCCTTTCGATGGGATCCTTCTTTCTCCACTGCTCCACTTCATCGCGGCTCCGGTACCGGCTGGCATCGTCCGCTGTCGTATGGTCGCCCAGGCGGTAAGTTACGCATTCGATCAAGGTTGGTCCTTGTCCATCTCTTGCTTGGTCGAGCGCTTCGTGGGTCGCTTTGTAAACAGCGAAGGGATCATTGCCATCGACCTGAATTCCCGAGAAGCCGTAGGCGATGGCCTTTTGGGCCAATGTTTTAGCTGCGGTCTGTCGTTTAAGTGGAACGGAGATCGCCCATTGGTTGTTCTGGCATACAAAGACCACCGGCACGGCGAAGACGCCGGCGAAATTTAGACCTTCGTGAAAATCGCCTTTTGATGTTGCGCCATCGCCCATGTAGGCCATCACGGCGATTTTGTCTCCCTTGAGTTTGGCGGCCCACGCGGCGCCGACGGCAATCGGAATCTGGGTGCCTACGGGAATGGTGATCGGAAAGTCGTTCAGCTCTTCTGGTATCAAGCTGCCGCGCTCATCGCCCGCCCAGTATTGCAGAACCATGCACATCGGCAGGCCTCTGACGATGGAGGCTCCGGGCTCTCTGAAAGCAGGAAACATCCAATCGTCAGGTCGAAGAGCCAACGCGCTACCGACCTGAGCCGCTTCTTGCCCGAGGATGGAAGCGTAGGTGCCGAGCCGCCCCTCCCGTTGGAGTTTGAAAGCCTTTTCGTCAAAAATCCGGGCAAGGAGCATCCACTCGTAGAGTTTCTTTATCTCGTCATTGCTTAAAGACGGGCGCAGCGCTTCGTCGCAATTGCCATTTTCATCTAAGATTTGGAGCCACTCGACGCTAAAACTCTGAACGGTCTTCTTCGGCATTGAGATTCCTCTTGTCGACGTAGTTGACCCACTCAGAACCAGCAGCCGACGAGTACCTCTCTCATAGTTCAAGATCATATTACATCGCTTCAGGTTTATTTTAAATATGTTAAAATCAGTTCGTCGCGGGAAGTCACAGCGCCGATTGGAGGAGTCCGATGCGGCTGTTGGTAAAGGATTTGGGACCGGCCAAAATTGCTTTTCTATCCGATCCCTCCCCCAGCCGTAAGATCCCGGCTGTTTTAGATCGAGTCGTGCTCAGACGCAACATCTGCAGCATATCCAATGACTCGCGTTCAACTCTCTTTCAAGTCCAATTCCTTTCCCATGAATTTACCCTGAATAATCTCACCCCCGATCCTTTGACGCGACTGAAAAAGAATTCTGTGAAGAAGCAAATGAGAGTTTTGTTACGGAGATTTGCGAAGAGGTTTTCCGCCGTGAACTCGGTTTGGTCATTATCTGGTTGTGCATCTGGTTGTGTGCCAGGCTAGGAAAATTCCATGAAAAAAGCAGTCATCGTCAGCGCCGCCCGTACTCCCATAGGGAGCTTCAACGGTGCTCTGAGGTCCCTCTCCGCCACTCGCTTGGGCAGCATTGCCATAGCGGCAGCGTTAACACGAGCGGAAATGAAAGGGGAGGAAGTGGACGAGGTTATCATGGGAAACGTATTGTCGGCAGGTTTGGGACAGGCCCCGGCCCGTCAGGCGAGTCTTGGCGCGCGTCTGCCTGAGTCTGTCGGATGCACAACCGTCAATAAGGTTTGTGGCTCGGGCTTAAAGGCGGTGATGCTGGCGAATCAGGCCATCGTATCAGGCGATGCCGACATGGTGGTCGCTGGTGGAATGGAGAGCATGAGCAACGCGCCTTACTTGTTGATGAAAGCGAGAGGCGGCTACCGCATGGGTCATGGCGAGGTAATCGATAGCATGATCCGAGACGGGCTCTGGGACGTCTATAACCAATTTCACATGGGCGAGGCAGCCGAGCTGTGCGGCGACACGCTCGGCATCTCCAGAGACGAGCAAGATCAGTTCAGCGCCACGAGCTATCGCCGGGCACTCGATGCGCAGCGAAGAGGCGAGTTCAGAAGAGAAATCGTGCCAGTTCCGCTGACACAAAAGGAAGGGACGGAGCGAATGGTGGAGGAGGATGAGGAACCGAAGCGGGTGAGCTTGGAGAGGCTGCCTGCGCTGAGACCTGCCTTTAAGGAGCAGGGTAAGGTCACTGCGGGAAACGCCTCTGCCATCAGCGACGGCGCCGCAGCTTTGGTGGTCATGGCGGAAGCGAAGGCCAAAGCTCTCGGCCTTCGACCTCTGGCGCAGATCGTCGGTTACAATTCCTTCGCCACCGACCCAGCATGGTTCACCACGGCACCGTCCCATGCCATCGCGGCTCTGCTCAAGAAGACGGGCCGGGCGATAGCCGATGTCGACCTCTTTGAAATCAACGAAGCTTTTGCAGTTTGCTCCCTCGCGGTCAATCGGGAGCTTGGTCTAAATCCCGAGAAGGTCAACGTGAGAGGTGGAGCCGTGGCCTTAGGCCATCCCATCGGTGCCAGTGGCGCGCGGATTCTAACCACTCTGCTTCATGCGCTGGAAGACATGAATTTGCGCACGGGAGTCGCGAGCCTCTGCATCGGTGGCGGCGAGGCCGTCGCCATGATGGTGGAGCGGGTCTGAAAGGCATTAGGAATACGGGAGCCAGAATACAGAAACCAAGAGTATCAGAACGAAAAGCAGCGTTGGTAATTTAAAATGCTGTGTTTCTGAATGCTGATTTCTGGATTCAGAGTGCAAATGGATTTTGAACTCACTGAAGAGCAGGCGATGGTCAAAAAAATGGCGTCGGCCTTCGCTCAAAAAGAGGTCAAGCCGGTTGCGGATCGAATGGATCGCCAAGGTATTTACCCGACGGAACTCGTCCAGAGGCTCGGTGAGATGGGTTTCATGGGTATGTTCTTGCCGCAAGAATTCGGCGGTTCCGGAATGGATTTACTGTCCTATGTCGTCGCGATGGAGGAGATCTCCAAAGCATGGGCTTCCTTGGCGGTGGTCATGAGCGTGCAGAACTCGCTTGTCTGCGCGCCTATTCTACGCTTCGGCAGTCCGGCGCAAAAGAAAAAATATCTTGCGTTGTTGGGGCGCGGCCAGTGGTTGGGTTGCTATGCATTGACCGAACCAGGCTCGGGTTCAGATGCGGGCTCCATTCAAACCCGGGCCAGACGAGTTGGCAAGGACTACGGGCTCAACGGGAACAAGATTTTCACCACCAACGGAAGCCGCGCGGATCTCGCCATCGTGTATGCCGTTACCGACCCCGCAAAAGGCAAAAAGGGAATCTCGGCTTTCCTCGTGGAGACAAATAGTCCGGGGTTCAGCGTAGGCAAATTGGAAGATAAGCTCGGGCTTCGCTCGTCAGAGACCGCCAGCCTCATATTCGAGGATTGCCGCGTTCCGCGCGAGAACCTCTTAGGCGAGGAAGGCGAAGGCTTCAGGATCGCGCTCGCGACGTTGGACGGAGGCAGGATCGGAATCGCCGCCCAGGCGCTCGGCATCGCGCAAGGATGTCTGGAAGAATCCGTGGCTTACGCGCAGCAGCGCCGTCAGTTCGGCCATGCCATAGCCGAATTTCAGGCCATTCAGTGGATGCTGGCCGACATGGCAACGGAGATCGATGCGGCGCGACTGTTGACGTATCGCGCGGCATGGCTAGTCGAGCAAGGAAAGACAGTCACCAAAGAGGCCGCCATGGCAAAGCTGTTCGCGTCAGAGACGGTGAACCGGGTGGCTTACAAGGCGATTCAGATCTTTGGCGGCTATGGCTACATAAAGGAATTCGCTGTTGAGCGTTTTTTTCGGGACGCCCGGATCACAACCCTCTATGAAGGGACCTCTGAGATTCAACGCCTGGTCATAGCGCGCCGCCTGATTGACGGCGAGGAGATCGCCCATGAAGTCGATGGAGAAACGTTTTAAGAATCTCTCCGATATTGAGATTCGACCGGCTTATAGTCCGGACGACATAAAGGACTTCGACTACCAGCGCGACCTGGGCACGCCCGGAGAATTTCCCTTCACCCGCGGGATTTATCCTACCATGTATCGCGAAAGACTCTGGACCATGCGCCAGTTTGCGGGCTTTGGCATGGCCGAGGAAAGTAACCGGCGTTACCGTTATCTACTCAAACAGGGGAATACAGGGCTTTCCGTTGCCTTCGATATGCCGACTCTCATGGGTTACGACTCCGACGATCCCAGATCCAGAGGCGAGGTTGGAAGATGCGGCGTGGCCATCGACTCGGTGGCGGATATGGAAACCCTGTTTCGCGACATTCCTCTTGATCGGGTGAGCGTGTCGATGACCATCAACGGTCCCGCCATCGTTCTCTTCGCCATGTATCTTGTGGTCGCTGAACGCCAGGGCGTCGGCTTTAGAGATCTTCAGGGAACGCTGCAGAACGACATCTTGAAAGAATACATCGCGCAAAAGGAATGGATCTGCCCGCCGGCTCCCTCGCTCAAAATCATCAACGACACCGTTCGCTTCTGCGTCGAATCCGCGCCCCGCTATCACCCCATTAGCATCAGCGGCTATCATATCCGGGAAGCCGGCTCCACTGCGGTTCAAGAGTTGGCCTTTACTTTGTACGACGGGTTGACCTATGTGAGTTCGGCCATCGAGACGGGATTGAAGGTAGACGAGTTTGCTCCCAGACTTTCTTTCTTTTTCAACGCCCACAACGACTTCTTCGAAGAGATCGCCAAGTATCGCGCCGCGCGCCGTCTGTGGGCGCGCGAGATGAAAGCGCGGTTCCGACCGGAGAACGCGGCGTCCCTGGCGCTTCGCTTTCATACCCAAACCGCCGGATGCGCCTTAACCGCGCAGCAGCCTTACAACAACGTCGTCAGGGTCACGCTTCAAGCGCTCGCCGCAGTTTTGGGAGGAACCCAGTCGCTGCACACGAATTCTCTCGATGAAACGCTGGCCTTGCCCACGGAGGAAGCGGTGAAGATCGCCCTTCGGACTCAACAGATCATCGCCCAGGAGTCGGGAGTGGCGAATACAGTCGATCCATTGGCCGGCTCCTATTATCTGGAGTGGTTGACCAACCGGATGGAATCCGAAGCCAAGGCTTACTTCGACAAGCTGGATGAGATGGGAGGCATGGTCCAAGCCATCCAGCGCGGCTTTCCCCAGAGCGAGATTCACGGCGCCGCGGTCGCCTATCAGAAAGAGACGGATAACCGGGAGCGAGTCATCGTTGGCGTGAACGCTTACACAGAGCCTGAAGAGCGGCGCCTCCGGATTCTCAAAATCAAAGGAGAGGTAGAAAAAAAGCAGGTGCAGAGACTGAAGCAGAGCAAGAAAAGTCGCAACGCAAAGAAAGTGGCTGCCGTGCTCAGTCAACTAGCGGGGGTGGCTGAAGCAAACGGCGATCTTATGCCGGCGGTCATAGAAGCCGTACGGGCGCAATCTACAGTCGGAGAGATCTGCGAGGTGTTTCGCAGAGTGTACGGACAATATCGCGAAGCGGTGAGCCTGTGAGGCGAGGAATGGAGTGATGGAGTGTTGGAGTGCCAGTAGAATGGAGAAATGGAGTATTGGAGTACTGGAGTATTGCGCCCATCACTCCACTACTCCATCACTCCAATGTTCCTCTAACGACTGACGCATGAACAGACGACGTTCGAGCACGGCGAACAATCGAAAGCAGCCAGTTCGGAAGCTCCGCGTTTTGGTCGCCAAGGTCGGTCTCGACGGTCACGACCGCGGGGTTAAGATCGTCGCTCGAGCGCTGCGGGATGCCGGCATGGAGGTGATCTATCTCGGCATCCACAACACTCCTAAAGAGATCGCCAGCTCTGCGCTTCAAGAAGATGTGGACGCTATTGGTCTTTCCGTCCACTCCGCCGCCCATATGACTCTGTTCGGCGAGCTGCTCGATCTCCTCAAGAAAAATAAGGCGCGGGATATAGCGGTCTTCGGCGGAGGAATCGTTCCTCAGGAGGACATCCACAGTCTCAAGAGGATGGGAGTCAAGGAGATCTTTACACCGGGTGCGCCGCTTGCAGAGATCGTTAATTTCGTAAGCTCGCTTCCGTCAAGGAAAAGAAATGTGCGGCTGGAGCAATGAATCAGCTCGATATATGCGTGTTGGCTCGCGACCGAGATGAGCGAAGAGCTTTATGAACTTTGATCTCACGGAAGAACAAAAACTTCTCCAGCAGACGCTCCGCGATTTTGCCGAGACGCAGATTGCGCCGGGAGCTGCGGAGCGCGACCAGTCGGCGCGTTTCCCGACGGAGCTGGTTCCAAAGATGGCTGAGCTGGGCCTCTTTGGCATCATGATTCCGCAGGAATACGGCGGGGCTGGATTGGATGCCGTCAGCGCCGCGATCATCATCGAGGAGCTTGCCCGCGTCGATGCCGCCGTAGCGTTGATTGTCGCCTCCCATAATTCGCTCTGTGCGGCTCACATTCTTAGCTTTGGCAGCGAAATGCAAAAGCAAAAATACCTGCCTCCTTTGGCGCATGGCGAGAAGCTGGGCGCCTGGGCACTGACCGAGCCCGGGTCTGGGTCCGATGCCGCCGCTCTTAAGACCCGCGCAACCTTCGAAGGAGAACATTGGGTGCTCGATGGGGAGAAACAGTTCACCACCCAGGGTTCCACTGCGGGCGTCTACGTGATCATGGTGTCAACGGACCCGTCTCGAGGCAAGAGCGGCATCTCGGCATTTATTGTGGAACGAAGCACAGCGGGGCTGACAATCGGCAAGCTTGAGAACAAGCTTGGTGTGCGGGCTTCTGATACGGCCGCTCTGCAGCTTGAATCGGTGCGCATTGCAAAAGAAAACGTGCTGGGCGAGTTCAACGGCGGTTTCTCCGACGTGTTGAAGGTTCTGCAAGGCGGTCGCGTGGGGATTGGGGCGATGGCGGTAGGGATTGCTCAAGGCGCTCTCGAGGAGTCGACCAAGTACGCCCGGATGAGGAAGCAATTTGGCAAGCCGATTGCGGAATTTGAGGCCATTCAGTGGATGCTGGCCGACATGGCCACCGAAATCGACGCCGCGCGCCTCTTGGTTTATCGCGCCGCGCAACTCAAGGATAGGGGAATGTCATTCTTGATGGCTGGCTCAGAGGCCAAACTCTACGCTGCTGAAACGGCCATGAGGGCGGCTACGAAAGCAATTCAGATCCACGGAGGCTACGGCTACATCAAAGACTATCCTGTGGAACGATACTTTCGTGATGCCAAAATCTGTGAGATTGGCGAGGGAACTTCAGAGATTCAACGGATGGTGATCGCGAGGGAATTGCTGCGGGGAATGGAGTGATGGAGTAATGGTTAATCAATATCCAACACTCCATCACTCCAGTACTCCATTGCTCCAATCCTTCTCTGGGTCTCGCTAATGACAGGCAGTGCCATAAAGCAGATTCTCAAAGGTGATGGCCGCGCGGTGGCGTCGCTGATGAGTCTGATCGAAGACGGAGACCCAAAGGTCAAGGCCGTTCTCAAGCGCATTTATCCTCATACGGGCAAAGCGCATGTGATCGGAGTGACCGGCGCTGCCGGGACGGGAAAGAGCAGTCTCATCGATCGCATGACAGCTGAGTATCGGCGGCGAAAAAAAACTGTCGGAATTCTCGCAGTGGACCCCAGTAGCCTTTTCTCCACGGGGGCCGTCTTGGGCGACCGCGTTCGGATGCGCGAACATTTTGTCGACGACGGGGTTTTTATCCGGAGCTTCGCAACCCGAGGAAGCCATGGCGGCGTCTCCGCGGCTGTTCGAGAAGCCATCCATCTGCTCGATGCCGCGGGCAAAGAAGTCATCTTCGTCGAGACCATAGGGGTCGGGCAGGACCAACTGGAGATCGCCGCGCTGGCCCACATGGTTGTGGTCGTGCTGACGCCCCAGATGGGAGATGAAGTTCAGGGCATGAAGGCCGGGTTGGCCGAAATCGCCGATATCCTGGTAGTCAACAAAGCCGATCTTGCAGGCGCAGACGAGACGGTTCAGCAACTCGAAGCCTTGTTTGTAGACGAAGATTTTCACATCGTCGCCACCTCTGCCATCAAGAACCAGAAAATCGACTTGCTGGTGGAGTGTATCGAACAGCACCGGAAGGAGAGCGTCGACAACGGCAAATATCAAAGCAAACGGCTCAATTTGTGCCGGCAGGAATTGCTTTCTCTGTTGCGCGAGAAAGTGTTCGCTGAGCTTGCAAAAAAAATCGCCGACGATTCGCTTGAAACACAGGTCAAGCTGATCGCCGAACGGCAGATAGATCCCTACAGTGCCGTAGACAAGATGGCAAAACGTATCGGTATATAGAGGCGAAGGGGCAAAAATATGCCCAAGACTAAGTGATGCAGCGAGTTATCCAGGCCGCCTCCTGAACCAAGAGGCTGGCGATCTGTCTGCGTTGGAAAATCGACAATCTGTGGCGGAGATTCGAAGAGCGGTGTAACAACCCATCCGTCCAAACTCGGAAAGGACCACTGGACCCTATGTCCAAAATTTTGCCTAGCGTCCTCGAAGCCGTCGGCAACACTCCTCTCATCCGGCTCAACCGTATTACGGCAGGACTGCCTGCGACCGTCTGCGCGAAAGTGGAAGCGTGCAACCCTGGACGGAGCGTTAAGGATCGAATCGCGCTTGCGGTCGTCGAAGATGCGGAGCGCAGAGGATTGCTCAAGCCTGGGGGCACCCTTGTCGAGCCCACTTCCGGAAACATGGGAGTGGCGCTCGCCATCGTGGCCGCGGTCAAGGGCTACAAGTGCATATTTACCATCCCCGACAAGATGAGCATCGAAAAAATTCGCCGGCTGCGCGCGTTCGGTGCGGAAGTGGTTGTGACACCCACGGCGGTTCCACCCGAGTCGCCACAGTCCTACTATTCGGTCGCGCGACGGCTGGCCGAGGAGATTCCGGGTGCCTTCCTGCCTATGCAATATGATAATCCCAGCAACATGGAGGCGCATTACGCCTCCACCGGTCCCGAGATCTGGGAGCAGACAGACGGAAAGATCACCCACTTCGTTGCGGGAATGGGAACCGGAGGGACGATCTCGGGAACCGCAAAATACCTTAAGGAAAAAAATCCGCAGTGCACCGTTGTCGGAGTGGACCCGGAAGGATCGATTCTCGCCAAGGTGTTCAATCGCGAAAAATGGTCTTGGGGCGACTCACACCCGTATAAGGTCGAGGGGATTGGCGAGGACTTTGTTCCCAGAAACCTGCTGTTTGAATACATCGACAGCGTCGTCACGGTCTCGGATCGCGAGTCGTTTCTGATGGGCAGGCGGCTCACGCGGGAAGAGGGTCTTTTCTGCGGCGGGTCTTCCGGCACGGCGGTCGAAGGCGCGCTGCGGTACGCGCGCGAGAGACAGTTGGGAGAGAATGATCTTGTCGTTGTGCTGCTTCCCGATGCCGGGGAAATTTATCTTTCAAAGATGTACTCGGACGAATGGATGAGGCAGAACCAATTTCTTGGCAGGAGCCTGCCGGTCGGGGAAATCCTCAAATCCAAAACGCGGCCGCTCCCCGAGCTACTCTCGGTCGAATTGACATCCACCGTGCGCGATGCCATCGAGACCATGAACCAGTCGGGCGTCTCCCAGCTCCCTGTATTCGATAAGGGGAACCTCGTCGGCTCGTTGAGCGAGACCGCGCTGTTTCAAAAAACTATGGAGACCCCTGAGGTGAGGGAGCTGACCGTTGGAGCTCTTCTCGAGCCTCCGTTCCCCACCGTCGGGCCGGACGAGGATGTTTATGAGGTCGTCAAGCTGCTCAAGTCTTTCCCGGCGGTTCTCGTCCGCGACGGCGGAAAATATCACGGAATTGTGACGCGCTTCGACGTGGTGGAGCACTTAGGCGAATAGATTTGATGGCACGAAGAAAGCTCCAACGACGTTCGCTGCAGTTTGCCTCGCGCGCCATTCATGTCGGACAAGAGCCCGAAGCCGCCACCGGGGCGATCACCGTCCCGATCTATCAGACGAGCACCTTCGCGCAGAGCGCACCCGGCGTCCATCAGGGCTATGACTACTCGCGAACGGACAACCCGACCCGCACGGCCCTGCAAAAAGCGCTTGCGAGCCTCGAGTCGGCTAACTACTGCCTGGCGTTCTCCTCCGGCATGGGGGCGGCGACGACGGCAACGCTCCTGTTCAAGCACGGAGACCACATCGTTTCTTCGCGTGATGTCTACGGCGGCACCTACCGGCTGTTTCGGCGCGTGTTGCAAGACTTCGGCCTCACGTTTTCTTTTGTTGAAACCTCCAACGTCAAAGGGATTGAGCGTGTGATGACCAGGCATACCCGGCTTGTCTGGATCGAGTCGCCTACGAATCCGCTCCTTCGGATCACGGACATCAGGGCAGCCGCAGAGATCGCTCATCGCCACGGGGCGCTCTGTCTCGTCGATAACACCTTCGCGTCGCCTTTCTTCCAGCGGCCGCTCGCGCTCGGCGCGGATCTTGTCCTTCACTCCACAACAAAGTATCTCGCGGGACACGCGGACGTGGTTGGCGGTGCCATCTGCCTCAACGAACGTTCGCTCTACGAGCGGCTCAAGTTCCTGCAAAATGCCGCAGGCGCGACGCCTTCTCCCTTCGATTGTTTTCTCACGCTGCGCGGCTTAAAGACGCTCGCCTTGCGCATGCGGGAGCATGAGAAGAATGCGATCCGCGTTGCAGGGTTCCTGAAGGACCAGCCGCGGGTGCGCCGGGTCTATTATCCTGGTCTGTCCAGCCATCCGGGCCACGAGATCGCCGCCGAACAGATGGACGGCTTCAGCGGGATCGTCTCATTCGAGGTGAAAGGAGGGCTCACTGGGGCGCGGCGCGTTTTAGGGCGTTTGAAAATTTTTAAGATTGCGGAGAGCCTTGGCGGGGTGGAGTCGCTCGTCGAGTTACCCGCTGTTATGACGCACGCTTCGATCCCCAAAGAAGAGCGGAAAAAATCCGGTTTGGATGACGGCCTCATCCGTTTGTCGGTCGGCATCGAAGATATCGACGATCTCATCTTCGATCTGGAATCTGCTTTGAAGTCACAAGGATGACGAGATGGCTACGGAAGTGGATCACCTTTCAAACTCCGTCTCGCGGCAACTGAGCAATTGTGAGGTCGACGGCGACAGAGGCTTTTTACCTACCCCGGACCCTCTGGATCGATTACCGAATGATTTTTCCCCCTGGGAGGAGATCGGGAGAGAGCTACCGAAACTCCTGATGACCGGCAAAGTTCGGAATTTCATAAAAGACATGCCACTTCTCGATGCCACGCGACTCTGCGACGATCGTGAACGAAGAAGAGCGATGGTGATCCTGTCGTTCATGGGCCACGCTTATGTCTGGGGCGAAAAAGAGACGGTCAGCTCGATTCCGGCTTGCCTTGCGCTGCCGTGGCATCAACTCGCGCGCATGCTCGGGCGCCCGCCGGTGCTTTCTTACGTCTCCTACGCCCTGGATAACTGGCGCAGGCTAGATGCCCAAAGCGCGATCGAGCTCGGCAACATTGTGTTGCTGCAAAATTTTCTCGGCGGTCAAGACGAAGAGTGGTTTGTTGTGATTCACGTCGCCATCGAAGCCAAAGCTGGGCGGGCGCTCGCCGCTATCATCACGGCGCAACATGCGGTCGTTGATCATCAACCGGAAATTGTCACGGAGGAGTTGGCGACCATCGCTCAGACGCTCGGATCGATGCATGATATCCTCCTGCGCATGCCCGAAGGCTGCGACCCTTACGTCTACTTTCGCCGGGTGAGGCCTTACATACACGGATGGGCCAATCATCCGAGTCTGCCCGCAGGGATGATTTACGAGGGCGTGGAAGATTACGCGGGTATAGCGCAAAACTTTCGCGGCGAGACCGGCGCGCAGAGCTCGATTATCCCGGCGCTCGACGCGGCGCTTGGGATTGTGCACGCCGAAGATATGCTGCGGCGCTACCTCAAAGAAATGCGCGATTACATGCCGCCCCGGCATCGGGCGTTCATCGAAGCGGTGGAGGCCGGACCGTCCGTGCGCGACTATGTCCTTTGCCATCAACGCCCGCGCCTGCGCAACGCTTACAACGCCGCCGTCGACGGCATCGAGCTTTTCCGCTCGACCCATCTCAAGTATGCGCGCAACTATATCGTCAAGCAGAGTCAGGGCGGAAAGCGTAACCCGACGGACGTCGGCACCGGCGGAACCCCATTTGTTCCCTATCTAAAGAAGCATCGGGCGGAGACCCGCGCGCACAAGATCGGCTAATGGTTCAGTGCTTATGACTTATAGCTTATGGCTGACTTGCCATATGCCATTTGCTATCTACTTCCTGCGGTATCGAGCCACGGCGGGGTTCACGCCGACCTTTTTTCCTTGCTCCCACAAGTAGAAACCCCGGCCATTTTTGATCCCATAGAATCCGGCGGCGACGAGCTTGGATAATAGGTCAGCGGGCTTGTAAGCAGGGCCCAATTCTTTTTCGAGCACCTGAGCAATCGCAAGCGTGGTATCGAGACCGACGTAGTCGAGCGTGCTGATGGGTCCCATCTTGTGGCCGAGGCAGATGGTAGTCTTGTCCGCATCCTCGCAGCTCATTATTCCTTCTTCGACTATTTTCACCGCTTCGTTCAAGAAAGGCACGAACATTCGGTTGATGCCGAATCCCGCCTTGTCTTCGGCCAGGATCGGCTCTTTGCCGAGCTCGCGACAGAACTCGACTACCTTCTGGAAGGTATCCTCAGAGGTGAGAAAGCCCCGGATCAACTCACAGCCGGGCTGAACTGGAACTGGATTCATGAAGTGCATGCCCATGAATTTCTCCGGCAAAGGGTAAGAACCGGCGAGCCGTGTGATCGAAATGGAGGAGGTGTTGGACACGAAAAGCTTCCGATAGCCGATCTCAGACAGAGACGAAATGAGCTTTTTTTTTGCCTCTTCTTCTTCCACGACTGCTTCTACCACGATGTCACAGTCCAAGAGGTCATGGCGGTCCGTTGAGGTCTTGATACGGGCGATCGTCTTCTGCTCTTCCTCTTGGGTAATCCCGATCTTGCCATTCGATTTTTGATGGCTCTCAACCAGGCGCCGCAGACTCTCCCGGATGCGCTCTAATCCTTTGGTCAGAATCTCCGGGGTGACATCGACGACGACCGTATCGAACCCCTTTGCGGCAGCAACCTGCGCGATGCCGCTGCCCATGAGGCCAATGCCTATAACACCGACTTTGTGAATACCTGAATTCATAGCCGAATTAGTCTCCTTTGCTACTTTTCTACTCCTTCCGGCCGTTTGTCGCCACTGCACGACACGTCAATTTGATTTCACGCGAAATAGGGCGGTGGAGAATTCAATTCAATTGGCAACGCCCGCTTTCGAGCCGTCAGGAGACCGCTTCCGTCAGGCAGCAAGAAGTTAGCACGTTCGATATCTACGAATCCTGCCTCGTTTAACCAATCTCGGTGCTCCTTTTCCGTGTAAGACTCGCCCGCATCCAACAAGGAGACGTACGCGAGTCATCAAGAATCTGACCAATGATGTATATCTTGCCGCCTGGATTCAGTGCGGCACCTATGTGCTTTATTGCTAGCGCGCATCTTGTGGAGACAACACTTGGAGAAAAGCCCTCAAGACAGCAACGTCATAGTAACCCCCTAACGGACCGCTCAGAACGTCCGCCGCCACGACCTTGATACGCTCTGTTGCTCCTTCCTCTTCCACAATCTTTTGCGCAATCGGCGCCACCTGAGGTAAGTCAATCGCAGTCGCCTTTGTGTGGGGGGCAAGCCTTCGTTATTGTTATGGCAACCCCTCCGCCTCCACCTTTTGCTGAAATTCCGTCGTTGACCGGAGCTTCGATCTGTTACAAATCACTCATGGAAAGAAGAATCATGACTGACTCTAATTGCAAAGTACGGACAAAAATGTAAATTTCTGCTGCTGCTTGCCACTGATACTGCTTCACTCAGTCTTCGGAAACCTATAAATTCAACACCTTACACGCAACGCCGGTTAAGGAGGTTCATGGTATTTGTTTTGCGTTAAGGTCGTTTCCGTGAAGTCAGACAGCGCGCAGCTGCCTGAGGCCGCTGAGAGTACAACCTCTTACGAGCACATTCTTCGTGCCATCGGGCTAGGATTGGAGGCGCTAGGCGTACAGGCTTTCGATTTAGAGGTCGATGACAATAGGTACATTGTTGAAGGAGAATCTGAGGCAAAGAAAACGGACAAAATTGCGAAGCCGAGCGATTCTAAAAATGTTTTCCGGAATTTCTGGAGCGACTTGAAAACTCAATTCTCAACCCCAATGCCACCCAAAAAGTCTCCTTTTGTGTTTCTGGGAATGCAATTCATGCCAAAGGATCTCGATCGACTGGAGCATCAAGGGCAAACATTAGGGTCTCCTTGGGAGGATGCCCCAGATCTTCACAGCTTGCCACAAATCCTATGGACAGTGGGAGTTTACGTTGATCACAAGGCCGGCCGCTTACTAAGGATTTCCAAGCACAACCAAACAGTCACGATCGGCTACAGAAAGTTTATTGGAAGCGAGCAAACGGAAGAATTTACAGAGTCGAATTTGTATGACTTCTGGGTACACGTGTATGTGCAAAGAAGAAAACCTTCTGGAACTAGAGACGTTACAACTGACAGCGATAAGAAATAGCCGCAACTACACCTGCAACTTTACGGCCGGGGGTCAGTTCCTTTAATACTGGCACCTTCGGTGCTAGTGATAATTTAGACGTAAGTAGCCACTCGCGAGCAGCGTTCACCTAGCTGCTTAAGTAACGTGACTCAAAAGTAGAACCGGAAGTACCGCTCCAAAAATAAATTCACTTCTCGCTCACATCCTTCGAAATAGCGCCGCAGAGCGATTTAAGCGTACACGACACATCAGCGCCGCTTGCGCTCTTGCCCTCCACCCTCGTCGTAGCCGCGGGAGCGCTTGTTACAGGCGCCGTCGATTTGAAAGCGGTGACGCATATCTTCGAGTTCGGGACGGTCAAGACCATCTGACGCGGGCTCGAAGGGCCAAACGCTGTTAGAAGTCGGCGAACCGGCGACGTCCGGTGGAGTTGAGAGTGTACAGAGTCGTGGCCACAAGCGCTCCTCTATACAGGCCTAGCGTTCCTCGTCCTCTGGGGTGATCGGAAGCGAGATGGAACACTTGCGCCGGGCCGAGAGATCCAACGCCTTCGTCAGCATCAGGCGATTGTGCGCTTCTGCCGCGGTCGCGTGCGGTGTCGCGTGGCCGAGCGCCAGGCGCGCGAGCCACGAGTTCGTCTCCTCGCGCATCGGACCCCACAGCTCGCCGAGGGCGACATCTCCTGGTGGGTAGCTCGTGAGAAAATCGACGTGGCGCGTGGTCTCCGGCGTGTAGCTGGCTGGCTGGGCAATACTGGTGGCAAGCACGACGTCGCGGTGCGTGTCGTCGATCGTGAGCACACCCTCCGTACCGACAATCCCGATCTCCAGGCTGTACACTGAACCCGGCCACATGATCGGCAGCGCCCAGGAGATGTTCAGGTCATAGATCGTCCCGTCGCTCATCGTGATAACGCCCGCGGTAGCGTCAATGCCGAGGTACTTCGGACCAAGCACTTTATCAATAGAGCGCGCATACGCTTCCACGGGCTTCTTGCCTTCGAGGAGCCACATCACGAGGTCGAGCGCGTGGGTGCCTGAGATCACCATCGGGGAAATCGTCTCGGGGCGATCGGTGCGCCGGTAGTTATCGAGCGCCACCAGGCGATTCATGAACGCCCGCGACGTTACCAGGGTGACGTCACCGAGCTGGCCTGTCCTGATCTTTTCCTTGGCCACGAGAAATCTGCGCCTAAAGCGCTGCGTGTAGCCGACGACCGCATCGACGCCTGATTGCTGAATGGCTTGGAGCACGCGAGCCGATTCCCTGAGGTTGGTGGCCAATGGCTTCTCAATCATGAGGCTGAGCCTGCGCTCGACCGCGGCAAGAATAGGCCCGACGTGCAGGTGCTCGTCGGTCGCGATCACGGCTGCCGTTACTTCGGGCCGCGCCAGCAACTGACGGTAGTCGGTGGTGCAGAAGTCGGCCCGGACCCGCTCCGCGACTTCGTTACCACGATCCGTTTGGATCTCGGCGAGGCCGATCCACTCCACGTTCGGATGCTTCGCGGCAATCTCGGCCCGGGTCAGTCCGATGCGTCCTGCTCCCACGATAGCGAGGCCAATCGGCTTGGCCGTACGCTTGGGCATCTCTTCCTCCTGTCGTCGTTGGGGGCGATGTTATAGTCTCTGATGGGCGGCAATCTACGCCAGATCCCTGCGCGCATCAAGCACCCTAATTCCACGCACAGGGCCAGAAAACCTCATTGCGTTTTTCCCGCCCACATAGTAGGTTACCGCCCGTCCGGGTCATCCCCTACAACCATCGCGCGAGAGTACTCTCAGCCATGCCGATCGTAAGCAGAACAGCCCGGGTGGAAAGGGAGCAACTATGCCGTTCTATAATTGGGGCGAGATGAAAAGGAGCGTCATCAGTCCTCAGTATTCTGCAGCCGAAGGGCCGACGATCAAAGGCGCCAAGGTCGAAGTCGGCCGTTACCGCTTCGCTGCTGGAACTGGAGCCAAGCCGCACAAACACCCCGAGGAGCAGGTGATCAATGTGCTCTCTGGCAAGGTGCGCGTTCGAATCGGCGGCGAGGAGCGCGTCCTCGGACCAGGCGACGCGGCGCTCATTCCGCCAAATACGGAACACCAGGCTTCGGCCGTGGACGGTGAAGTCGAAATCCTGAGCTGCAAGGACGTTGTCAGCAAATAGTAGAATTCAACGGGAGGGCGTTATGAGGCGACTCACACTGAGCTTAGCTGCGCTGATGGCGATGACGCTGGCCTTGCCGGCTGCGGCGCAACAGCCCACTCAATTGAACGCGGCGGTCGGGGATAACATGAACCACGTCCCGAGCTTCGTAGGTGTCGAGAAGGGCCTCTTTCTCAAACAGGGGATCGATCTCAAGCTCAAGGTTTTAGCGACCGGCCAGCAGATGAGCCAGGCGCTCCAGGCGGGCGAGGTCCAGATCATCGGGTCGGCCTACTCGAACTATCCGCTGGCTGTGGAGCGCGGCATGGCGGCCAAGGGTGTGGTCGGCCTCATGGGCGACCGCAGCGGCAAGTACTGGGATCAATCGGTCACCATCTGGACGCGTAAAGGGACCGGCATCACGAAGATCGAGGAGCTCGTGGGCCGAAAGCTCGGCACTCCGGCCGGCGGCACTGCAGATGAATACCTCGGCGTCGTCTTGATGAAGAAGGCGATCCCGCGCGAGAAACTGCAGGTGCTCAACGTCCCGCCTGGCAACATCGTCTCCGCCCTTCAGGGCGGGAGCGTGGACGCCGTGGCCTGCTGGGAGCCGTTCGCCTCACAGATCGAGGCCAAAATCCCCGACGCGTTGCTGCTTAGCCGGGGCGGCGGGCACATCGGCTACTTCATCAACATGGCGGTGCGGAACGACATCATCGACAAGCATCCGGACGTGACCGAGAAGTACGTGATCGGTATGGCGGAGGCGACCTGGCACACGCGCAGGTACCCCGACGAAGCCGCAGAGATCTCGACCCGCTGGATTCCCGGACTGGAGGCGGCCGTCGCCAAGAAGGCGCTCGCCCAGATGGTGTTCGACGCGCGCATCACGCCGCACACGGTTGCGGCCTGGGACGAGAACGTCAAGATTCTCCTGGAGCAGAAAAAGCTGAAGTCTGCGATCCCATGGCAGCAAGGCCTCGATCTCAGGTTCATCGAGAAAGTGATGAAGACGCACCCGCAACTCTTTGCCGATTTGAAGCCGGCGCGCTGAGGATGTGACGGCGAAAATCACGATTCGCGGGCTGGGGCACGAGTACGTCAATCCCTTTACCAGGGAGCGCGTCGTGGCGCTGGACGGGGTTGATCTGGAAGTGGCCGAGGGGGAGTTTCTGACGGTCGTCGGCCCAAGCGGATGCGGCAAGACTACCCTCCTGAATGTCCTCGCGGGACTCCTTCCAAAGACGCGGGGCACGGTGTTGCTCGACGGCCGCGAGGTGAGGGGGCCTGGACCCGATCGTGGCGTGGTCTTTCAGGAGTTCGCCATCATGCCGTGGCGCACGGTGGAGAAAAACATCGCCCACGGCTTGGAGATTCAAAGCGTCCCCAAGGAAGAGCGATCCGCAATCGTCCGTCGCTTTGTCGAGCTGGTGGGGCTTCGGGGATTCGAGCGCAAGTATCCCCACGAGCTCTCGGGCGGCATGAAGCAGCGGGTGGCGGTGGCGCGGACTCTGGCGGCCAATCCAGAGGTGATGCTGATGGATGAGCCGTTCGCCTCGGTCGATTCCCAGACTCGTATTACCCTTCAGGAAGAGCTCAACGCCATCGCTCAGGCCACGCGCAAGACTATTCTATTCGTCACCCATAACGTCGAGGAAGCGGTATTTCTCGGCGACCGCTGCTGCGTGCTCTCGGGACGCCCTGGCCGGGTCAAGGCGCTGGTGCCTGTTGGCATCCCTCGCGCGCGGCGCAGATGGAATCTCTTGATGTCGGACGGGACATTCGACGCGGCCAAGGAGAAGGTGTTCGGCTTGGTGCGCGAGGAGGTAGGCAAAGAGGTCTAACCAAGCAAATTCGAAACTCGAAATCCGAAACAAATGCAAAAATCAAAAAATGAAAATCACAAAGATTCAAACAAACGGGTTTGAGGTTTCGGGTTTCGATATTCGGATTTCGGATTTTCTTTTGTTAGCGTCTGAGCGATAAACTTTGTTGAAAGTATCGTTGAGGATTTAAAAGGTAAGAATCCAGTGGAACGACATTGGGAGATCGTGTCAACCTGGGTCCTCATATTGGCGGCCACCATCGCCGCGTGGAGCCTAGGAGCGGCAACTCTCCCCGTTCCGGACTACTTCTTGCCGCCGCCTTCTGCTGTGCTCTCGGCATTCGTCGAGCTGATCGCAAAGGGCATGCTGCCAATCTTTGTCGCCGAGAGCCTGCGACGCATTGTCCTCGCCGCGCTCCTTGGGCTTTTCGTGGGAGTCCCGATCGGTCTGCTTCTCGGCGTCAGCCGAGTGACGGCGGACTTCGCCTATCCCGTGCTCAACTTTTTCCAATCGGTATCGGGCATCGCCTGGCTGCCGCTGATGCTGATCTGGTTTGGGTTCGGCGAGCGGACGATCCTGGTGGCGGTCAACTACACCGTTCTCTTCCCGGTGATCTTCAACGCGCTCTTGGGCATCAGGAGCGTGCCGCAGATTTATGTGAACGCGCTGCGCACCCTCGGCGCCTCCCGCTGGCGTATTGTCCGCGACGTGCTGCTCCCGGGGGCGCTCCCCAACATCGCCATGGGAGTCCGGCTCGGGCTGGCGTATGGTTGGCGCGCCCTGATCGCCGCGGAAATGTTAGTGGGCGCCAACGGCTTAGGCTTCATGATCTTCAACGCCCAGACGTTTCATCTCACAGCGCGCATCATGCTGGGAATGGGGATCATCGGCGCCCTGTGGGTGGTCCTGGACTATTTCCTGCTGCGCCCGCTTGAGGAGGCAACCATCGCACGCTGGGGGATGGTGCAGCGATGATGCATGGGTGGCGCGGTGACCTGTTGGCCGTCGGTCGGGGAGCGGCGCCCTTCGCGCTTATCCTGATCGCTTGGGCGCTCGTGACCCGAGCCAACGTGCTGCCAGCGATGTTTCTGCCTCCGCCCGCCGATGTGGCCAGGACGGGCTGGGACATGCTTAAGGATGGGTCGCTCTGGACTAACATCGGGGCGAGCGTGGGCCGGGTGCTGGTGTCGCTCGTGATCAGCGTGCCGCTAGCGGTAGGGCTTGGGATTTTTGTCGGGCTTCGGCGCAGGCTCTCGCCGGTCTTCGAGCCGATCGCGGGCTTTTTTAACTCTCTCTCGGGAATTGCCTGGCTCCCGCTTGCGGTAACCTGGTTCGGGCTCGGCTGGGTGAGTGTGATCTTCATCATGTTCAACACGATCTTCTTCTTGGTTTTCTACAACACCCTCGTGGGAGTCCGTAGCGTCCCGCGGATTTTCGAGCACGCCGTGCGCACGCTCGGTGGCTCGCGACGCCACATTATTTTTCAAGTATTGATTCCGGGCGCGATGCCGAATATCGTTACAGGGATTCGCATGAGCATCGGGTTCGGCTGGCGCGCCTTGATCGCTGCGGAGATGATCGCTACCAGCACCGGCCTTGGATTCTTGATCTACAACGCGAGCAACTTTCATCAGACCGACACGATTCTGGTGGGAATTGTCACGATCGGAATCTTGTGGCTTCTCACCGACCGGCTGGTGCTCCAACCGATCGAGCGATGGACGGTGGAGCGCTGGGGGCTAGTCTCCTCGAGCCGATGAAAGCTTCAGCCATGCCGGTGGTCGCAGTCTTAAGGCACCGGTCAGTGGTGTTCCTCCTTGTCGTGGCAGTCGCTTGGGGTGGATGGGAACTCTTTCTCGTTACGACTGCTACCGTGCGCATCGACCCGGCGCTTCAGACCGCGCTACGCGAGCGGGCACCTCTAGCTGTCGCGATCACGCTCGGTTTCGCCCCTGAGAATTTCCACATTCGCCTGTTTCAAAGCTACGGCATAGTGAGCGGCGTGCGGGGAAACACGGTGCTCGTGAACCGTGTCTCCCCTGACGATCTCCGCCGGATCTCCCGTTATTACTGGGTAAAGCGGATCAGCCCGCAGTCTGAGAGCGTACAATGAACTTCGTTGTGGCGGTGACAAATTACATCTTTTCTCTAGGTGCTCGAGCAGCGGGTGCTGGCGCCCAAGTGTAAAGGTTATCTCAGTATTGTCGTCCCGATACCTACAAGAAAGACAACGGAGTCCCCTGTCAACAGGATGTGCCCAGATTGCGACTCTAGGCTGCCCATCACAAGGTCACTTTAGGAAAGCAGTTCTTTTCCGTGCGTCAGATTTCTACACAAACAATCCATTCGCATGATACCGAGCGGCCACGGCCCTCAGGCGCAAACAAATCCCCCATTCATATCTCCAAGAAAGAACCGTGTTTATGCTATCCCTGCCGTTCCGTAACACAATCCTGGAGGCGACACAAAAAATCAGAGACACGGGAATCATGAAACTCGTGTGCGACACCATGCCTGGATGCTCGGCTACATTCATGTGTTCGATCATCCCTTTTTTGCCATGACCGACGAGCGAGGAGCATTCTCTATCGCAAATATCCCTGCCGGAGCCTATATGCTTAAAGCCTGGCATGAAGATGCGGGTATCAGGAGTCAGGAAATTACCGTGCCTGAAATTGGAGAAGCTCGAGTGCGGTTTGAATTTACGAAAAACCAACCCTAGCGCGAAGACTCGGCGGACATACGGGCTTGGGCCGGTCGCAACCTAGCCCAAAGGCTCGATAGGTAAAAGAGGAGAACGATCAGGAGCAGCGCCTTCATTCCCATTATCATTCCTGCCATGATTACGAGCGTCGTAGACCAGCCCCGCCACGTTGTCGGGGTTAGTCCATAACCCGTTACGCCTAAATCTCAAACCATGGCTCGCTTTGCTTGGTCATGGTTGGAACTTTCGGAACCTCATATGCGAGTCCAGCTTGTGCAATTGTTCAACAGTGAATGTTTTCTGCTCACGCTGTCCGTCGGATACCTGGTAGTCAACCGATACAAAATCGGGAGACCACGAAATATTAAAAGTACTCGCTTGTATTCTATCTAGGTGCTCGCCCAGTGTGCGCAAAAGTTGAGATAACCTGCTTACTCCCCGCACCTGTGCGAAAGAGGCACTACGCCGACTTTTCCTTCCTTGGGCGTCAAGCCATGAAATATCGGTAGAATCATAACGAAGCCAGTCATTACCTACTTGCGTGCTGTTGTGAGCGGCGCCGGGAGAATCCCAAACTCTCTCCACGACGCTGTTCCTGAAAATCCACTGAGAAGTTGGTGATAACGACTTGCTCCGCACCACGTAACTATAATCTTCTTTCTCCAGCTCAAAGGCTTCAACACCGAGTATTTCAAGAGACTGACCGATGGCTCTTAAAGATTTGGACTGGAGCATTTTTCGGACCTCCTTGGTTATTCTCAAGTAAAGGTCTTGTTGAGCCCCGGTTGCGGTGAATGGCGCATGTATAACGCCAGGTAGCGCCCGCCGTCAAGGCACGTGCTCATGTCTGGTTTCTGACATTCTGTTCTGCTTGACATCACCCCTGGATAGGACTAGCGTCCCGCCGTCACATAGAGGTCCGAGCTTTGAGCTGGGTTAGCCAGGATCAGCAAGCCCGAACAGCGAGGTTTTTATGGTTGCGTTGCTCTACAAGGACTTTTTCATCATCGCCACCGGCCAGTTCGATAAACGGAAAGAACTGCGGATGCCCATTGCCGATATAAGCTGGCAATCCGCCAGTGGCTATGAGTCCCACACCATTCAGGATTCAGTTCATTGCTTTGGGACTAAGAAGCAGGCTGAAGCCTTCGCTATTGAAGCAGCCAAGGCATGGGTTGATGCACGCGTTAAGGCGGCATAGCGGCTAGCTTTTGCTTGCTGGATTTTGAGCCAAGCCCGATGCTCGTCGTTTGGAGCCCAGGTCTCGTAAAGAGAGGCTAACCCCCGGTCAGTTTAGCGAATCTCTTACCTGCGAATTCCTTGTACTGGATGCATGAACCTGCGAAGAAATGACGCGTTAGAGTGTCTTTGGACCGGCGCGAATGGGCAAACGTTTTTTGTGAACCTTAATAGTCAAAGCACGGCCGCGGACAAGCGCCCAATTAATCCCGTAGCGGCAGCTTACACACAAACCATCCACGAACAGTACTCTTCGTTGGCTTGAAGGTTGGCGTAAAACTAGGGCGAAGAAGGAG
>VBKE01000338.1 GCA_005879605.1 Deltaproteobacteria bacterium | reverse complement strand
GTTTCATATACCCATATCCGGACGCCAGCGATTCCGGCGGAATGAAGACTTCTTCGACGCCGTTCTTGATCTGAATTCTTGTCAGCTCTTTATCCAGCTCAGGTTTGTGCTTCAATAGGATGCCCAGCGCTTCTTCCTGATGGTCGCGAGTGTACCTTAGGCCTTCCATGGTTCCCTCGACATAGGCGCGAATCATTTCCGGACGGCGTTTGATGTCCTCTTCCTTGACGATGAGAGCGCTGCCGTAAATATCGAGGCCCGCCTCGCGCATGTGGATTCGCTTCAATCGAATGCCTTGTTTAGTCGCAGCCATCTCCGCTACCTCATCATTGGAGGCACGAAACATGGTGATGAAGTCGGCTTTCTTGGCGAGCAAAGCCGCCGGCTGAAGAGGCGGGGCGGTCTCTTGAATCTTGATGGTTGCGAAATCCAGGTTGTTAATTCTTGCAAGGGCCGGCATCAGAAACCATTGCGCCTGTCCAGGGCTGATCGCCCACGATTTACCCTCAAGGTCTTTGAGACCCTTAATGTCGGCCTCCTCGCGCCAGAGAACCGTGACGGCTATGAAGCCGAGCTGAGCTACCGATACGGTGGGAGCTCCTCTCGATCGGCCGACGATGGCGGTTGAGACATTGGCGAAGCCAACATCAGCTGCTCCCGCGGCGATGGCGCGAATCGTATCCGCTGAACCCGTCCCGGGTTGGATGGTGACATTCAGTCCCCGCTTTGCGTAGAAGCCTTTCTCCCAAGCAACAAACCACGGTGCATGATTCCCGCCGATGATGAAATCCAGCCGGATAACAACCGGCGTCTCTCGGGCTTTCTCGGCAGCTATCACAACGGCCGGAGAAAAACTCAGGTTGGCCATAATGCTGAGCACCGCCAGCAGAGATGCTGCCTTTAGCGGAGTCAGACAGTCCTCAGTAAGTTTCATCGTTGTTTCCTTCCGTGAGTCTTTTGCGGACCTTTGCGCCTTAGCTGCGTTCATAGATGATAATGCCCATCGGCGTGGGCTTGAACCCGTTGCATGGATTGCGCTCCTGAGGGCAGTTAGAGACGGCCACAAGTAAGTCCATTTCGGCTCTGAGATCGTAAAAGTCGCCCGCACGACTCGTCGGCTCTTTGATCTCCATGGTCCCATCTGGCTCGACCTCCACCCGCATAAACGGAACAAAGGCGTTGGGAATCTGTCGCTGGTTGAGGCCCCAGGGAGCCAGCGCAAAGGCGAAGTTGTCACGGCAGTTGCGTGTACCGGACGCCTGGTAACGGATGCGGTTCAGCTCCTCGCTGCACATGGGACCGTACGCGTAACTTTCTTCGTTGGAGTAGCCGGCGATCGTCATCATCGGATTACAGATGACGGAGTAAAGCACGTCTCCCTGGCGGAGCTCGCGCCGCTTGTTCAGAAGCAGACTGTTGCCCATGTTGAGGTGTTCCGTCAGATCGCGCTCGTTGAAGCAAACCAGATCCGGCACCTGTTTGCCTTCGAGGTCGACGAACCGCAGCGTCTGCCCTCGACGCATCGTGAAAGCTGAATACTCCCTAGTCGGGATGATCCATTCTTTCACGATCATGCCTGGAACAGGATAACGCCGCATCACGCGATCGTCCGCCATTCTCCCAGACCTCTCATTAAAGTTTTGCTTCTAGCGGTCAAAGATGTCACCGGATCGAGAGACCAGCCAGGGTTCGTGGGCGTGAAACGTGGTCGCGTCTCGTAGTCGTGATTGCGCTCGGCCCTGAAACCCAAGTAGTTAGCCGCTTATTTTACTCAGCAAGATGTGGGCGTCAAATGGAATCTGTGAGGCGACAGGCCGAAGACGTAGGCGTTAGCGGGTGAGAGGATAAGAGTGAAAGGACGAGGGATGAAAGTGGAAGGAGGAGTTAAGAAGGCAGCAGGCGACACGCGACAGGAAGATAACAGGTCCTGGCTACCCATTACGCCTTCCTGCGTAAGACTGAGATACGGAACCACGGTTTTTCTTTTTCTTGACTCCTATCTTCAGTTTGTCCTATTCTACGGCACGCTAAACTCTGCCGAGTCCTGAGACCCGCTCACGTCTTTGACTCCACACCATCGCTGACACTGGGTCTAATACGGTGTCTAGTTCTTTTGATTCGCGGTGACGCGAGGAGGATGAACATGGAAACGACGCCAAACAATCGATCGAAGCGAGAATGGGAAAAGCTGCAAGCGAATGCCGGAAACGGTCTGCTTGACCGCCGTGCCTTTCTCCGTGGCGGCGCCGCCATGGCCGGCGCCATGATGGGCTACACGTTCGTTGGATCAGCGGCGGCCGAGCCGCTCGCGGACGACGCATGGAGCAAGGCACCCGGCAACATCGTCCCGGCTTACGGCGCGCCGTCGCGGTTCGAGAAAAACGTGGTGCGCACGCTCAGCAACCCAAATAGCGAGCCGCGCACCTCCCATGCGCGCACGCCACACCATCTGCTCAACGGCACGATCACGCCGAACGGCCTGCATTTCACGATCTCGCACGCCGGCAACCCGGACATCGACCCGGATAAGCACCGCCTCGTAATTCACGGTCTCGTCAAGCGGCCGTTGGTCTTCACGCTCGATGCGCTCGGGCGTTACCCGATGGTGTCGCGCATGACGTTTGTCGAATGCGGCGGCAACAGCGCGCCATTCTTTTCCAAAGAGCCGATCCAGGCGAGCGTGCAGGCGCTGCACGGCCTCGCTTCGTGCGCCGAGTGGACCGGCATCCGGCTCTCCACCCTGCTCGAGGAGACCGGCGTCGATCCCAAAGCGAAGTGGCTCATCGCCGAAGGTGCGGACGCGCCGGCCTTGAGCCGCAGCGTGCCGATCACCAAGGCATTGGACGATGCCATGATCGCGCTCTACCAGAACGGCGAGCGGCTCATGCCCGGGAACGGTTATCCGATGCGCCTGCTCTTGCCCGGTTGGGAAGGCAACATGAACGTCAAGTTCCTGCGCCGGATCAAATTGGTCGAGCAGCCCGCCATGAGTTACTACGAGGCCAGAACCTATGCGCCGATCCTGCCGGGCGGAAAGGCGTATCAGTTTTATTTTCTGCAGGAGGTCAAATCGTTCATCACCCACCCCTCGCCGGGGATGATGTTGAAGGAGCCCGGCTTCTATGAGATTTCCGGCGTCGCCTATTCTGGCAATGGCCGGATATCGAAGGTGATGGTCTCGGCCGATCGCGGCCAGAGCTGGGCGCAAGCGGCGCTGCAGGAGCCGGTGCACAGCAAGGCCTTTACCCGCTTCCGCGTGCCCTGGCGCTGGGATGGCGGTCCGGGGGTTTTGCAAAGCCGCGCGTGGGACGAGGCCGGCAACGTGCAGCCGACCCGCGCCCAGATCGTGGCCGCGCGCGGCGAGACCACGAAGGTTCCCCCCGTAACGGGCTTCCCGAGCCAGCACTACAACGGCATCACGACTTGGGCGATCGAGCGCAATGGGGAGGTGAAACATGTTTACGCGTAAGCCTCTGATCTTCGCCGCTCTGCTCGCTCTCGGTTCGAGCGCCGCCTTCGCCCAAGGGCCAAATCTTGGCAAGCCGATCGATCCGGCCGAGCTCGCGGCCTGGGACATCAGCATCTTGCCGGACGGCACCGGCTTGCCAGCCGGAAGCGGCACCTCCGCCCAGGGCGCGCCCATCTACGCGCAGAAATGCGCCATGTGCCACGGCCCGGAGGGCAAGGGTGGAGCCAATGCCGCGGTGGTCGGCGGCGCCCCGATCAAGGACATGGAATCGGTGAAGACCATCGCTAATTTCTGGCCCTATGCCACGACCCTCTTCGACTATATCCGGCGGGCGATGCCGTGGCAGCAACCGAGATCACTTACCAACGACGAAGTCTATGCGCTCACTGCTTATATTCTGGCGCTCAACAAGCTCACCGGCGAGAACGACACGATGGATGCCAAGACACTGCCGAAAGTGAAAATGCCGAACCGCGACGGATTCATCATCCGCTTTCCGGACAAGATATAGCGCCGGTCCTACTGGGAGATAACAACTGTCGGCAATTTGAGTCGTCGGGCCCGGCACAAGGTCAGGCATTACGAAAAAGAGTCTTTTCAGAATGGCTCGAATTTCCAGAGTAGCTTGACAGCGAACTCCCTTTCCGGCTAGTTCTTCCACGACACGAGTCCACGAACCGGTTCTTTTCACACGAAATAGCGGCTGGGATTGCCGACGGATCAAATGCCGGACTACACACATCAGCCGGACAGGATTTCCCAGTTCGGACCTTGGTCTCCGTTTACGAAAGGAGCGGGACATGAAAACAATAAGGCTGATCTACTTAGGCATGGCGGCGGTCGGCATCGCCGCGTATTTGACCGCAACGCCGGTGCATCTAAGCGGACAACAAAATATCGCGGTGCCCATCGATGCTGACGATATCGGCGGCGTGGTCACCAGCGCCAACGGACCGGAAGCCGGCGTGTGGGTGATCGCGGAAACCACGGATCTTCCCACCAAGATGGCGAAGATCGTGGTGACCGACGATCAAGGACGCTACGTGCTGCCCGATCTGCCGAAAGCGAATTACGACGTTTGGGTACGCGGCTATGGACTTGTCGATTCGCCGAAAGTAAAAAGCGCGCCCGGCAAAATTGTGAACCTGAAAGCCGTGGTGGCGCCGACTCCGGCCGCGGCGGCGGAATACTATCCGGCGATCTACTGGTTGTCCATGCTCAAGATTCCGGACAAGAGCGAGTTCCCCGGCACCGGACCAAAAGGCAACGGTATGCCCGAGAAGCTGAAAAGCCAGGGCCAGTGGTTGGCCGGCATCAAAACCCTCGGCTGTATGTCGTGTCATCAACTGGGCAACCATGCGACGCGCACGATTCCAAAGGAGTTGGGCCATTTCAACTCCTCGCTAGAGGCGTGGCAGCGGCGGGTTCTGTCCGGACAAGCCAGCGAGATCATGCTCCGCAACTTGAATGATCTCGAGCCTCAACGAGCCTTGGCGTTGTTCGCCGACTGGACCGATCGGATCGCCGCTGGCGAGCTGCCCGCCTCGAAGCCGTCACGGCCGCGGGGCGTGGAGCGCAACGTCGTCATCACGCTTTGGGACTGGGCGACGCCCAAAGCCTACCTGCATGACGAGATCGCCACCGACAAGCGCAATCCCACGGTCAACGCCAACGGCCTCATCTACGGTTCTCCCGAGGACAGCACGGATTTCGTGCCGATCCTGGACCCGGTAGGTAACAAGGCGAGCGAAATGAAAGTGCCGGTCCGCGATCCGAACACCCCTGACACCATGTTCATCGCCACGACGGACACCTTAATGCTCGCGCCTTCGCCGTACTGGGGAACGGAACGGATTTGGCAGAGTCAGGCCACCGTTCATAATCCGATGTTCGATGAAAAGGGGCGGGTCTGGGTCACGACCAGAATTCGTCCGCCAGCCAATCCGGCCTTCTGCAAGAAAGGCTCGGACCATCCATCGGCGAAGCTGTTCCCGCTCGAAAGAGCCGGGCGTCATGTCGGCGTGTATGATCCGAAAGCCAAGAAGTTCACGCTCATCGACACCTGTTTCAGCACGCACCATTTGGTTTTTGCCGAGGATGCCAACAATACGCTGTGGCTCAGCAGCGGCGGCGCGGCCAGCGGCGTGGTCGGCTGGCTGAACACGAAGATGTTCGATGAGACCGGCGACGAGCAGAAGTCACAGGGTTGGACGGCGTTCATTCTCGACACCAACGGCAACGGCAAGCGCGACGAGTACGTGGAGCCAGACCGACCAGTCGATCCGACCAAAGACAAGCGGATCGTGGCGGGCTTCTACGGCATCGGCGTGAGTCCGGTCGATGGTGCGATCTGGGGCTCGGTGCTGAGCTTTCCCGGCGCGGTCGTTCGGCTGGATCCCGGCGAGAACCCGCCGGCCACCGCTCTGGCGGAAATCTACGAGGTGCCGTGGAACGAGCCCAAGGCGGCCATGAATGGATACGGGCCGCGCGGCATGGACATCGATCGCAACGGAGTCGTCTGGCTGCCGCTGGCGAGCGGTCATCTCGCGAGCTTCGACCGGCGAAAATGCAACGGGCCGCTCAACGGTCCGACCGCGACGGGAAAGCACTGTCCTGAAGGCTGGACGCTCTATCCATTCCCCGGACCGCAGTTCCAGAGCGTGAGGGACTCGGGCAGCGCCCTGGCCAGCTACTACACATGGGTGGATCAGCACGACACCTTCGGCTTGGGCCGCAACGTCCCATTCGCCACCGGCAATACTTCCGATTCGCTGGAGGTCCTCGTGGACGGCAAGTTCATCACCCTTCGTGTCCCTTATCCGATGGGCGTCTCCGCCAAAGGTCTGGACGGGCGCATCGACGATCCGAAAGCGGGCTGGAAGGGCAGGGGCGCGTGGTCGGCCTACGCCGGGAGAGCGACCGCTCACATCGAAGGCGGCAAAGGGACGAAGCCCAAGGTCGTGAAGTTCCAGCTTCGTCCTGATCCGCTCGCGAAGTAAAGGGATCACCACAAGAAGGTTCAACGAGACCTGAGCACGGGCAACGATCACGATTCACGTTTCCGCGGCCGTGGATTGCCGAATTAGGGATGTTTAAAATTGTCCATTTTTTATGACTAGAACATTTCTGACTTGTAATATAGTCCGTGTATGAAACCCCCGGGAAAGCTCGCTCTTATCAAGGACTCATGGAGCATTTCCGCAATCGTTCTCTGGGAGATCAGCGAGCTCTCCGCGTTCGGGCGCAGCGAAATCGATCTGGAGCATCCGGAGCTTGTGCGAACTCTGGCGAGAATTCAGACGGGGTCGCTCACACTTGAGGTTTGTCGGACAATCCAAACTCTGGACTTCAAGGGCGACTCGGCAGACGAGATCATCGGCTCCACAATCATCGTATACCGGGTCTCTCTGGTGACACGGGACCGGCGAATCCGACGATCCGGCGCGTTCCCCTCGTCTTTTGATGTTCACACGGCGCTTCTATCCGTTTGTTTCAAGCGTGAAACGAGATGACCGCGACCGTGGAATCTACAGAAAATCGATCAGCCCATAGCATCAAGGTCAACAAAGACAAGATCCGTCGCCCCGAGTCTCAGTACGGGGTCTCCATCCTCGTCGTGCCACATGCCTAGCTCATCTCGATCAAATTTAACCAAGAAGCAGTTCCCTGTCCGGTTATCTACTTGCTTGATGGTCCCGTATCGCTCTGGCAGCCATCGATGCTTTCCAGCCACCTTAACCCGGTCTCCTTTTTTTAACGTAAGCTCCATAAGCGGTATGACCGAGCGCAGAACTTGTGCCATACGCAATAATGATCCGCTGTCAAATTCTGTCCTGCTCTTTCATGAGCTGTCGTCCAGATAAAGCAGGCGGTCTCGACTTGTGTCAGCGTTCAAGATTGCCACGACGGGCAAAGTTGCCAGAAGTCGCTTCGCCGTTTTTATTGCGAGCTCTGTATTCGGTAGCGCCTTGGTAGTGGATTTACATTCCAGCATACAATTCAATGACGCTTCTGAAGAATTCAATACGGTATCGCCGCATTCAACACAGCCAGTTAGTGTGCGATGTCGGCTCGACTGATCTGAATCAGTTTGATCCGGCATAACGGTACGGCAGAAACTGGGTTTCGGGCCTGTCCTCAGAGTCCTTAGAACAAAGACGGATGTGGCGAGCGGCGGAATCGAACCCCCGTCGTAGAGCATTTACGCGGCGAAAGCTTTGATGCGCTCCAGGGCCCCGTTGCGAATTCTATTGCATAAACCTTGAAATTCGGGCCAACAACTCGGTGATATCGAATGGTTTGAGAATGAAGTCGTTGCACCCGCTCCGTAAACATTCTCTTTTTTTATTCGGGGAAGCGCTCATGAGCAAAATAGGAACTGACTTTGTATTTTCATTCTGGCGCAGGCGGGTAGCGACTTCTAAACCATCCATATCTGGAAGACTAAGATCAAGGAGAATAAGGTCGGGTGGTTTACGCTTGACTTGCGTCAATGCTTTGTTTCCCGAGTCAACATAAGACACACGGGCACCGTAGGCGGTGATTATTCTTCTTAAAATATCGGCCAAAGAGGGATGGTCTTCCACAATGAGGATATTCTTCCGTTTGAGGTTCTCGATAACAGGCTTGGTTTTATTGGGAGTCATTTACTCGATTGCGACCGGCGTCCCGGTTCCTGAATTACTGACCTTTTTTAAAGAAGTTCATTGCCACCGCCTTATCTCTACCAGACGACAGAGCAATGCCGGGACCGCTGCACAACTGGATGCTCACGTGTATAAATTGGCGCAGAAGTACCGAGAGCTTCTCTTAGGGCAAGTGTCGAAATACCCAATTCTATATCTGAGGTAAGGACAGCGGGTGTTTTAGCCCGCTTGGGGGTCGTACCGTAAACACTAAGCTCACTGGCGAAGCTTGGCGTCAAATCGACAAGTAGAAGAAACGCCCAGGAGATGGCTAACCCTTCGCTCAGGCACTGTTGGATGAAGGCTGTTTGGTCAGTTTAAGCTCTAGGTTTGGAGTAACCTTCCTGGTTAACGCGAGGCTTATGGTATGGTCCGAATTTTCGCGCGCGCATTGTAAATCGGTGTCTTTCCGTTGAAACGATGAGCGTTGTGGCGTTTAATGTTGGTGGCCTGTACTTTAGGAACACGCAGGCTCCAATGCCACAGAACGCACAGGCAGGGAATGGATGGACAACAGAATCGACAATAGATAGCGTCTTTTTTGACGGATGTTCGCTCCGGTGAAAGTGACCAGACAAACGTACCGCGCTCACTTAGTCTCATGGTGGGCTGAGAAAATTCCCGGTACAACCTTTTGGAAGGGAAAAGCGGCTATCTCCGAAGGCCAGGGGAAGCTTAAGCCCAATCGCCTAGATGGACCTGAAGATCGTTTTGAAACAGAGCAAGAGGCTCTAGATGATATCTTTCAAGCCGCGAGGAAATGGATCGATAATCGGCTCGACAGAGTGAGATGAAGCTCGTGCCGAATCATTTCCGCTTATGTTTTTTGCGCTGTTTCGTTTTCCTGCCTGCAGCGGCTGAAGGCTGGGCTTGCTTCACTTTTGAAGGAAATCTGAGAGGCTGACCTACCGCCCATTCTGACACAACATCTCTTCTGCGCGTATTTTCTTGTTTAGCCATAATGGAAGTATGACAGAATAACGAGGGCAGGCCAACGTGGCTCCTTTTTTCAGTCCTCCCATAGAGGCCTAAGAAGAACGAACGCCCAGGCGATCTCGTACGCACACTGCGTAGCGGCCATGTATCGCTTCACGTTCTCGCCTCGGTCCGCGATCACGCTGCCCATGTAACTTCGCAGGTCCAAACCTAAGATTTAATGAGAGGCAAAATACTCAATTATCTAAAGGCCCTTTTTCAATCTGGGGGCTGGTTTGAATCCCACGGTGCGACTGGCCTTGATATTGATTACTTCGCCGGTCCGAGGATTCCTTCCCATTCTTGCCTTCCGCGATTTTACCGAGAAGGTGCCAAACGCCGACATCTGAAATCGTTTATCTTTCTTGATCGCTCTTGCGAGCGCAGCAAAGGTTGCGTCGATGGCACCTTCGGCTCCTCTCTTGCTCATCTTTGCCGCTCTGGCCACCACATTGATGAGATCACCTTTAGTCATATCGAGTACCTCCTTCGTCTTTGAATTTGTTTTTAGGTTCTGTCTAAGTTCCATGGTCGAATTCGGCTGCTACTATCACCGGATTCACGCGCAGATGTCAATGAAAATAATCTCAAGGGAAAGACTTTTTTCTTATCAGTTTACTTTTTTCGTATTATGGAAAACCCAAAATGGTTCCTAACAAAGTTTTTTTCACCAAAGGAGTCGGTGTTCATAAAGAGAGACTGGCCTCCTTTGAACTGGCGCTGAGGGCTGCCGGCGTAACCCACCGCAATTTAGTTCTGGTCTCCAGCATCTACCCCCGCTGTTGGCAACAAAGATGGACTGTGGACGACTGTGTTCGCGGCAGTAATCTTTATCAACGAAGATAACTTAGCTATTGAAACTGGAAAGTCTGAGAGGGATGCAAGTTCGGGCAATGAACATGCCCCTCGGACCTACG
>VBKE01000337.1 GCA_005879605.1 Deltaproteobacteria bacterium | reverse complement strand
GCGTTGCGGTGGAAGGCTTTAGAGCTTCCAAGTGATTGCTCACTAACCAATCTGCTGTTTCTACAGACGCGCTTAGCATTGCATTGTATAGGGAGAGTTTAGTGGGGAAGTATTTATAAAGTAGGGCTTCCGAGATGCCGGCGGCCTTTGCTAACTCGCGCGAGGTCGTACCGTCAAAGCCTTTCGTTGCAAAAACATTTTTGACCGCCTCGATGATCGCTTGTCTTCGCTCGTTGAAGGGGAGCCGCGAGGAAAGTTTTATGTGCAAACCAGTTTGCATACTCCGGGACAAGCGCAACCGCCATGCCGGAAAGGAAGTTGTTGCTAATTGTGCGGAATCAAAGAGGAGTCGGAGAAATTTGGAGACCTGATGATGTCGAAAGTCGAAGGTGTCGATCCACTCTCCAACACTGACAATGAGTTAGGTTAGTACCGTACGCGACCGCTCGCCGTCGAAACTGTGGTTCGGGCGAGTTGAACCATTATCTCTCCTGAGATAAAAAATATTTGAGCGATCAAGTTCGAGCTTGTTCGTAAAACAAATGAGCGCAGACGTGCTTATCCAGGGCGAAACGCAGCGCTACCAAGCCGTGCTTCGCATAAGCGAGGCCCTTTTTGCGTGTCAAACGTGCGAGGAGTTGGCGAGAATTCTCGCCGATCAACTGGGCAAAGTACTTTCCTTCGACGACCTCGAAGTAATCGTCTTTAAAGAAAATTCCAAAGAAATCGAGTGGCAGGTATGCGCAAAGGGCCGATTGGGTGCTCCCGAGGCGCCCGTTGAAGAGCTGCCAGCGTGGCACGTTTACGACAGTCAGGACACGCTCCTGATTAACGATTGGAAGGCGGACGAAAGATTCCCGCGCCTGAAGGAACTGGTTGCGAAAACCGACATCGATATCGGCTCAGTTGTTCGTGTTCCCCTGATGACACCACACCAGCGACTCGGCACACTAGGTATCGCGAGCCGCCCTGGGACAACATACAGCGCCGATGACATCGGGTTCCTGCGGTTGATTGCGCGTGTGGTCGCATTGGCCATTGAGGACCGCCTTAATCTCACAAAGGAGCAGGAGGCGCGAGCGGAACTGCAACGTCAGAATGACCGGCTACAGTTGCTTCTGAATGTGACGAACCGAATCACATCAAACCTCGGGCTTCGCGAGCTATTGCGCGCCGTATCGGCAAACATCCGCGAAGTCATGCACGGTGATGTTGTAGCCATTTCGCTGCCCGATGCAGCGCCGGGACAGTTCAGGGTGTTTGCCATGGATTTCCCGCACGGCAAGGGGTTCGCCAGGGAAGAGCTGCTCGTTATGCAACCGGCCAAGGACTTGTTGGACAGTATGAAACCAGTCGTCGTCGACTGGCGAGAGAGTGAAGGATTCCCTTCTGAGGCATATGCCATTGCGGCTGCGGAGGGCGTGAAACTCAGTTGTATTATTCCACTCGTGAACCACGGTCGGGTGCTCGGACGCCTGTCGATTTCACGCAGGACAGAGACGTCCTTCACGCCGGACGAGGTCGAATTCCTGAGCCAGATTTCGGGACAGATCGCCATTGCGGTCGAAAACGCTTTGGCGTATCGCGAGATCTCCGAACTCAAAGACAAGCTCGCCCAGGAGAAGCTCTATCTTGAAGAAGAAATTCGCAGCGAGATGAATTTTGAGCAGATCATTGGAAACAGCTCAGCGCTGAAGCACGTTCTGCAACTGGTCGAAACTGTCGCCCCCAGCGATTCTACGGTTTTGCTGCTGGGCGAGACCGGAACGGGAAAAGAATTAATCGCCCGTGCGATTCACGACCGCAGCCAACGCAAGGATCGAACGCTTGTGAAGCTTAACTGTGCTGCAATTCCTACCGGGCTGCTCGAAAGCGAATTGTTTGGCCATGAAAGGGGCGCATTTACGGGCGCGATCGGCCAAAAAATCGGGCGCATGGAACTTGCAGACAAGGGCACGCTGTTTCTCGACGAGGTGGGGGACATTCCGGTTGAAATTCAGCCGAAGCTGCTGCGCGCATTGCAGGAGCGGGAATTCGAGCGTCTCGGTAGCACACATACGCGAAGAGTAAACGTTCGCCTGGTAGCGGCAACTAACCGCGATCTTGAAAAGATGATTGCCGCCCGCGAATTTCGCCAGGATTTGTTTTACCGATTGAACGTGTTTCCGATCCGCATTCCACCTCTGCGGGAACGCAGAGAAGATATTCCTCTGCTGGTGAGTTATTTCGTCCAAAGGCTTGCAAAACAGATGCAAAAGAAGATTGAAGCGATTCCTACGGCCGTGATGAAGGGTCTCACGGCCTGGGAGTGGCCGGGTAATATCAGGGAACTGGAAAATTTCATCGAGCGCGCTGTGATCCTGACCCGCGGCAAGTCGCTTGAGGCGCCCCTCGCAGAATTACGCAAATTGAACAGGGATGAACCGACGCATCCCGCGGCGCAGCAAACTCACGAAGACATTGCCCGAATCGTGAAAGAAACCATCAATGCCCTAAGTAACAAGAAAAGTGTTCCTGATGAGCATGTAAAGCAGCAACGTGACGAGATCGTGCGTGCGCTTACCGAGAGCAAGGGGCGCGTGGGTGGCGCCTATGGAGCCGCTGCACGTATGGGCATGAACCGCACAACCCTCCTCTCTCGAATGAAAAAGCTTGGCATAGATCCCAAGCAGTATGCCTGAGTCGGCAGCCTGGCCCTCCCCTGAAAAATCTTCCTACTCAGCGGCCGAATTCTCTACGTATAAAATCATCTCACCACGTTCGCTGGCAGCGGCGCATTAAATGCTCTTAGCTTAGCTCAGCTTATCTATCGGAATCGACGACGTGATTAAATATCAGTCGCTGTTTAAAATCTGGGCCATCCGTAAAGTGATACGACGTAAGAACTCTGTACTTCCATTGTGGAGCTAACAAGTAACTCAATGTCGATCCGGGCGGATTTCCGATCTTCATAGGTGATACTCCGAACCGAACCGACCCTCGGTTCGACTTTAACCACTTCCCATCTACCCGCTGGTAATGCAGCTTTTACATCGTCAACCAGCTGCTTGAATACGTTTTCGGCTTCTTTCTCGTTATTGATTACCGCGCCGTAGCATGAGAGATAACTGAGGATCCGGTCAATACTGCAATTCATTTCCGGGAGCGTAGGGTGGAGTCTGTACTTCCGAGCATCCTCGTCCGGCGCACCGCGAAGAGCTCGCATGGCCTCGCTACCTCCCGAGAGCCCAATGGCAATTTGCCTCAACACGTTAGATGCTTGACTTGATTGCAACGCGGGCGAAGTCCTTGCTTGTGTCGTAATCGATGAACCGTCTTCAAATCCCAAACCCGGATCTGCTTCACTCAGACTGCTGAGGAAAAATAAGATTACCAGAATTGATCTCGCCGAGTACATTGCCATTCTCCCTTTACTCAGACCACAAGGTCACGAGGTGCACGCATGCATCTAAAGGTAGCAAACGTTAAGCGGGCCACGCGAAAATCGCCACCATGTAGAAGTTTTGTCCGCTTGGCTCCGTTCCAGCAATGATGTCGATATCAATAGAGGCGTAAGAGTTTTGATCTTCGTAGGTATAACTTCGAATCGAAGCGGTCCCCATCCCCGGCTCTTTCCTTGTTCCTATCCACGTGTCCGATGGCAAGGCGGCTTGTAGTTCATCAATGAGCCATGTGAACAGCGTCACAGATTCTTCTTCAGTGTGAATCAGAGAACTGAAGCACGAGACATGAGTAGTGATACGATCAAGGTAGCAATCCATTCCGGCAATGGGAGGATTGAGCCTGTCTTTGTGAGGGTCCTTCTCACTCGGTGAACCTCTAAAGGGGTGCATGGCCTCCTTGCCGGAGGAGAGAGCCAGAGCAAGGCTACGTAGCGCGCTGTTCTTTTGGCTCGTTTCGCTTGACGGGGAAATGTCGCTTCTTATCCGGCCGGAGCCGACATCCAGTGAGGCCACAACGATACCAGACGCTATGAAACAACCAACTAGCAGCGGGGCTGCCAATAATATTTTGCTTTTCATTGGATTCCTTTCGGTCTTCATCTTTCTTTGAGACACACTCTTGGCATGAGAAAAAAGGGAAGAAGTCCAACATTTCCGTATCCCGACTTACGTCTTGCTATCCATGTCTGCCATTGGAACGGCGAGTCACCGCTCGCAGGCGGCCCAACAGCTCACGCGTAGAGCTGAAGAACCCTGCCGCATCGTCGGGTTGGAAATCGACGCGGTCCTTCTCTACTCCATCTTGAAAAAGAATTAAGGTCGGTATCGCTTGAATGCCGTAACGCTCCACGACGGCTGGACTATCATCCACATTCAACTTGAAGATGTGCGCAGCGCCCGCATACTGCTTGGCGGCGAGCTCAACGATTGGCGCAAGCGCGCGGCACGGCCCGCACCAATCCGCCCAGAAGTCCACCAACACCGGCGTCCTTGACTTCAACACAACTTGATCGAAATCGCGCTCGTTCACTTCTCTGACAGATTCACTCATCGCCGTCCTTCTCGCTTGATCTCTTCCACGATTGCTTTCGTCATGTATCCGTCCGCTTCCAGCTCAGCTCCGTGACGGTACATATCAGCCAACAGCTTTGGAGCTTCGACTTGGGCGCTCTTGTCTGTCGCAAGAGCAACCGGTATGCCAAAAACGCGCGGTGCAACTAATTGCGCGAAATCAAAAGCGGGCGAAAAATTTTGATCAGGCGGGAAAATGTTGAAGTTGAAAGTGTCAATTGCTCTCCGACACTGGTAGCCGCCTGACTGAACGACGCGCCGGGCCCTTCTGTAAGAAGGAAGAAGGCATGAGCACAGACGCGCCTATTCCGCCGGGAACCAACACGCAGCGCTACGAAGCGGTGCTTCTCATAAGCGGCCCTTTCTGCATGCCGGCAGCTTGAGGAACTGGCGAACGCGCTCGCCGATCAACTCAGCGAGTTTCTTCCGTTCGACTCGCTCGACGTACTTGTCCTCAAGGAGAATTCGCAGGAAATCGAATGGCACGCGTGGGGCAAGGGAGCAATCCCTGTTCCAGATCTTCCGATACAAGAGCTGCCAGAATGGCACGTTGTCAACGCCCTAAGTAACAAGAAAAGTGTTCCTGATGAGCATGTAAAGGAGGAACGCGAAGAGATCGTGCGTGCACTTACCGAAACCAGGGGCCGCGTTGGTGGCGCAGATGGAGCTGCGGTACGCATGGGCGTCAATCGCACAACCCTTCTTTCTCGAATAAAGAAGTTCGGAATCAATCCGAGGCATTATTCCTGATCGGCCTGCATCATCTGTGTCGAAGCAAGCTTCGACAGTTTCGGCATTCGACAGTAGCTGTCTTCAATCCTGCGCTGAAATGACGGAGTCACCCCGTCGGCGCTTTGGCACTTGGGTTGCTTCTTATCAGAGGAAAGATTGAAGTTTTGAAATGAGCATCCCGACTTACGATATGATTGTCATCGGCAGCGGGCCGGCCGGCCAGAAGGCTGCTATCGCTGCCGCCAAGGCGCGCAAGCGCGTTGCTGTCATTGACCGGACAAGCATGATCGGCGGTGTTTGTGTTCACACCGGCACGATCCCAAGTAAAGCCGTGCGGGAGGCTATCTTCCAGCTTACCGGTTTGGCGGTGAAGGCGATCTATGGGGATTCGTACCGCGGGTCCGGGGAGATTTCGGTGGACGATCTCTCGTTTCGCGTCAACCACATCATCGGACGCGAGACACAGGTCATTCGTGCTCAGTTGAAGCGCAACGGCGTTGCCATCTACGAAGGGAGCGCGCAATTTCTGGACGCTCACAACATCCAGGTTCGGAACGAGAACGGGGATATCAACGTCGAAGCTAACAAGATCCTAATCGCCTGCGGCACGCGCCCAGCACATAGTGCCGGGATTCCGTTCGACGATCACCAAATCGTGGATACAGACCACCTTTCAGGTTTGGGGCAGATTCCGAAAGAAATTATTATCGTCGGCGCGGGCGTCGTGGGCCTCGAGTATGCGTCCTTTATGGCGGCTCTGGGCGCCGAGGTGACGTTGATTGATCAGAGGTCAATCATTTTGGACTTCGTGGACCGGGAAATCGTCGAGGCGCTCTGTTACCACCTCCGCCAGCTTGGCGTCACGTTCCGTTTGGGCGAGAAGGTAACGCATGTCGGGACCGATGCGACTCGCAACCGGGTCTTCGCGGAACTGGAAAGCGGCAAGAAAGTTTTGAGCGATGCGCTGATGTATGCAGTAGGACGCCAGGGCAATGCCGATCAGCTGCACGTGGAAGCAGCCGGGTTAAGATGCGATCCGCGCGGCCACTTGAAAGTGAACGAGTTCTATCAAACCGAAATTCCACATATCTATGCAGCCGGAGATGTCATCGGCTTTCCGGCTCTGGCAAGCACCTCGTTGGAGCAGGGCCGCCTGGCCGCAAGTCATATGTTCGGGATCCCGTTCGAAAGCATGCCTGCGTTGTTTCCGTACGGCATTTACACGATTCCCGAAGTCTCCATGGTTGGCGAGACCGAGGAAACGTTAACGTCCCATCGAATTCCGTACGAGGTGGGAATGGCAAAATATTCTGAGCTTGCAAAGAGCATGATGCTCGGTGATGAGGTCGGCATGCTGAAGTTACTGTTTGATCCCCAAACGCGTAAGCTCCTTGGCATCCATGGAATTGGGCAGCGTGCGACGGAAATTATTCATATCGGTCAGGCGGTGCTCTTCTACGGCGGGTCTGTGGAATATTTTCGGGACATGGTTTTCAATTACCCCACCTTGGCCGAGGCATACAAGGTTGCCGCGCTCGACGGCCTAAACAAGCTCTGATAAACGACTCGCCGCAGATCAGCCCGACACTAGCAAGAAACTTTCCGTTCTTCGCGCCGGCTTATGGTTTGCTGGATAAAGAGCCGCGCCGCTATAAATTCGTGAGCATGGATCGTCGCTCTTCCCGGCAAGCCTGGGTGAATTCCTTGAGAGGATCAACTTGACGTTCGCGTACTAATTTGTATTCGTCTTCAAATGTTCTGGGGGGACGGCGATAGGAATCGACAATGGCTTCTGCGATTCTTTCGGCAGCTAGAAGGACTCTATCGCCAGCGATCAGTCTTATGCGACCCACCAGCGAGTATAGTCCGATCAACGCGGCGGCGTTCTCCAGGGTTTTTCCCAGCGAATCGATATACAGGTTCGTCGCTTCATTGACGAACTGTGAATACAGCTCTTCGCGATGCGCCGCCTCTCGCGATATCAAGTCGCGGTGGGTCTGATTGCGCTGCGTAAAGTAAGTTGTCGCGAACGAAGCGAGGCCACCCACTGCCGAGCCCATGACCCCGGCCAATGCAGTGATCAATGTAGAGTCAATAGTGGCATTCATAGCGGTCTCCTGATTACTTCTGCTCGATTTGGAACTCTTTTGAGCCTTGCCTCATCTGCCGCAAATGCAGCTCGTGTGCCAAAAAGAAGGGCTGTCCGTCAATGCGCGAAACAGAAGCGTTTAGCACACCTTTTGCTCAGGGCGAAAGTTTGAAAAGTGTCGTTCCTCACCTAACGGTCGAACCTGCCTTCGACAATCTCGACTCTCGACGAGCCGCGCTTAAGCTCGCACTGAAAAATCATGTAGTTACGGCTTTATGGGTTTGGCATGAGCCATGCCTTTACGTATGGGTAAGCAACAAGGGTCGGATGCTAAAGATCTCTATTATCGAGAGTCACAGTCAGCGCCGGGTTATCGTGGAGGGCAAGCTCATCGCTCTCTGGGTCGCTGAGCTAAAAACGGCATGCGAACGGGCCAGAGCGGATCTTGAAGACCGCGAGCTCGTCATCGATCTGAAGAACGTAACGGCTATAAACCCGGATGGCGAAAACTTACTGCTTGAGTTGATGAACCAAAGAGTCAAATTCCGCTGTGGCGTGTTTACTCAACACCTTTTAAAAGAACTCACCCGTAGAAGACGCGGAAGTATTCAGAACGCAGATTGAGACCAAATAATGTGGGCCTTGACTGCGAGAAGGTTCTGCGCTCGACGACCTGGACAAGGCCTGACCAATCACGCGCGGCGCTGTCGAATGTGCCCTTCGACAGTCTCAACTTTCGACACGACTGCTTTCAATCGGCCGCTGAAATTCATCGAGTTGCAGCTTGATAAATTTGGCATGAGCCATGCCTTTACGCATGCGCAAGCGACCAGGGCGCGAGCGGCGCAGACAGGAGGTGCTTGATTGCGGGGGCAAGCCGCTCGCGCGGCCTGGGCCGCTAAGGGAAGAACGCCATGCCATGAATTCGGCCGTACAGAAGGAAACCGCAGAGACGTATGAAACTAAGAAAGAGCACCCTCATTTTCACCGCGATCGTTGGGTTGTGGTTAGCCACGTCATCGCACGCAGGAGTCACAGAAACCGGGGACCTCTGTTTGCCGCAGCAAATTTTCAGCGCTGCGTCCTCAATGCACGCCCTGGTTCTAGTTTCCATTGCTTCCGTGGTTCTTGACGACGAAACGCTGGGCAATGTCGTTGCCTACCACGATCCCAACACCAAGAGACCGGCGGATTATTTCGAGTTGTACGACAGCGAGGGCAATCTCCTGGCAATTGGTTGGTACGATCGATTCGGCATCCGAAGAATAGCCGTGGACCGGGGGCTGTTTGATGAGGCACAGGAGCCGCAAGGAGTCTTTGTGACACTTTTGGATGGAGACTCAGTGTAAGGAGCGCATCACATGAGGTTTTCGCTGATACCATTGCTGATCTTCAGCGATATAATTTCCGCCGAGACTCAGAGATCGCTACGAGAGCGTCGGCTCCAGGACGCTGCCAAGCGTCTTATGAAAGAGCACGGGCTCACTTGTCGTGAGGTTGAAGACCTCCTGGACATCGTTCTTTGCAAGGAGAGCTGAAAAGATGCGTCATGCTGCACGATCGTTGGCAGCACTCCTGCGCTCTCGCCGGCTTCAGCCGGCCAGTCCGGATCTGGCCGAGCGAATTATTCGCAAGGCGAAGCGGATCCAACAACGCACTCAAAGCAAACCGCGCCAGAACTCCATTGTTTCGAAAGAACCAACTCAGAAGAAAGAAGATTTATGAAACACCGCGAGTGCCGGAACCCTTGTGTCTTTGGAGTTTGCTCGATAAAGCTAAAATGATCGTAACCCATCACTATAACACGGGTCTCATGGCCTTTGAACCAATTGAAAATTACGGCGTGATCGGAAACATGCAGTCGATTGCGCTGGTAGGGATGAACGGCTCGATCGATTTCTTGTGCTACCCGGAATTCGATTCTCCAACGGTCTTTGCTGCGCTCCTCGATGATCAGCGAGGCGGCCGATTTGAAATTCGCCCTCGGCTCACGAACGTGCGGGTACGTCAGCTTTATTTACCCGATACGAACATCCTGCTTACGCGCTTCCTTGCCGAAGAAGGCGTCGTCGAGCTCACGGACTACATGCCCATTGAAAAGGATGGTGAGCAACCGAATGAGATCGTCCGGAGGGCATCGGTAATCACAGGCACCGTGCACTTCACCATGCGTTGCCAGCCGCGCTTCAACTATGCAGCAACTAACCACGAGCTCCAGATTTCAGATCGCTGCGCGAGGTTTTTTCCGGCTCACAATAACTGTCCGCCAATGTCATTGTATTCTACGGTCGCGATCGAGGGACGATCCCAAGACGTAATTTCCGAGTTCGGTTTGCAGGCGGGTGAAACGGCAACTTTCGTTTTTGGCGGACTGCGCGCTGAAGGAGAGCCGCCGGAGATGGATCTCCTTGGGCGGCGGTTCCTCGACACAGGTCAGTTTTGGAAGACGTGGATTTCAAAATCGAATTACAAAGGCCGCTGGCGAGAAATGGTCCAGCGCTCAGCTTTAGTCTTGAAGCTGCTCATTAGCCGACAACACGGTTCACTCATTGCCGCACCCACGTTTTCTCTACCTGAGAGTATTGGAGGGGTGCGCAACTGGGATTACCGCTTCACGTGGCTGCGAGACGCGACGTTCACGCTGTATGCCCTCATTCGATTGGGTTTTGTCGACGAAACAGAAGCATTCATTGATTGGCTAAAAGGAAGGCTGATTGACGATGCCCAGAGGGGTCCACTCCAGGTTATGTATGGGCTTGATGGCAGGCAGGAACTCGACGAGATTTCGCTGGATCATCTTTCTGGGTACGAGAATTCGCGGCCGGTCCGCATTGGCAATGCAGCCTACCAACAGCTACAACTCGATATTTATGGCGAGATGATGGACTCGATTTATCTAGCAAATAAATACGGTCATGGGATCTCTCATGCCGGATGGCAGGGTGTTCAGCGCCTGTTAGAATGGCTGGGAAAAAACTGGCGCCGCCCTGACGAGGGGATCTGGGAGGTTCGCGGCGGGCCAAGAGAATTCCTCCATTCACGGGTGATGTGCTGGGTTGCTTTTGACCGCGCATTACGCCTGGCTTTGAAACGCTCGCTCTCGGGACCTCTCGACGTCTGGCAGCGCACGCGAGACGAGATTCGAAACGATATTTTTACAAACTTCTGGGATGACGAGCTGCAATCGTTTGTGCAGGCTAAAGGGACAAAAGATTTGGACGCTTCAGCGCTGCTGATGCCGATGATGCGATTCATCAGCCCGGTCGATCCAATGTGGTTTTCGACGATGCGAGCGATAGAGAACCGCTTGATAGAAGATACGCTTGTGCGTCGTTACGAAGTTGATCGCACACATGTGGACGGTCTGCCGGGCACGGAAGGAAGCTTCACCCCCTGCTCGTTTTGGTACGTCGAATGCCTGGCTCGCGCCGGCGAGTTGGAAAAGGCGCAGTTGCTCTTTGAAAAACTGCTCGGATATGCCAATCACCTCGGGCTCTATTCGGAAGAGCTCGGAGCAAATGGCTGTCATCTCGGCAACTTTCCCCAGGCGTTTACGCATCTCGCGCTAATCAGCGCAGCGACTTATCTCGACCGCGCCTTGTCAGGTAGAAACGATGCGGTCTGGCGTTGAGGACTCAAATGAAGGATGAGGTCGGCCCGTGGCCGAGCCGACCGTTAACAGCCAGAGGCTATTGCAGGGGTTCGAGCGTCAGCGCGGCCAATTCGCTACGGCTAGTGGCCG
>VBKE01000527.1 GCA_005879605.1 Deltaproteobacteria bacterium | reverse complement strand
AACTACAGCGCGATTTTCTACGAAGGCGTACCGCTCTATACCGGAACGGGGCAGGTCGAATCACCTGCGCGGGCCGGGGACATGGCCAAGTTGCTGGGAAACGCCAAGGCGCTGATGTTGCGCGGACATGGCGCTGTCGTCGTCGGACAGACAATTCGCGAGGTGTGCATTTTGGCGCTTTTCTTAGAGGAGTCGGCCCGGCTGCAAACCGAAGCGATGAAACTCGGTACGCCGATGTTTATGGAGCGCGACGAAGCCGAGAAGATCGCCAAACGTACTTTCAAGCCGACCTCCGTCGAGCGCGTAATGCCATGCGGGATCGAAACCTCGCAGACGCTTGCGGAATCCTGCCACTGGGTTAAACACCGGTAAATCCGCTTGCTAACGTTAGTTCTCCGTGAACAGCGGCTCTCTTTTGTTTCATATTGACAGGAAGCGCGTCAACGAATACTTTCGACGCAGACCAACGGTGTGCACGCCGGTAAATTTGCCGGCCATACAGGAGGAACAATGGCATATGACATGATTATCAAGAACGGCAAAGTGATCGACGGGTCCGGACTGCCGGGCTTTCACGGCGACGTTGCCGTCAGCGGCGGCCGTATCGTAGAGATCGGAAAAGTGAATGGAGAGGCGCGCCAAGTGCTGAATGCGGATGGCTTGGTGGTCGCTCCCGGAATCATCGACAACCACACGCATTACGATGCCCAGGTCACCTGGGACCCGCTCTGCACCTACTCCTGCTACCATGGGATTACCACCGTCGTCATGGGCAACTGTTCTCTAGCCATGGCGCCCGCCCATCGGGAAGATCGCGAGATGCTCGCGGGAGTTCTGTCCCACGTGGAGGCGATCCCGTTGGAAGCGATTCAGGCTCTGGATCAACGGCTGGGCATAAACGTCGCTGCCCTCATCGGCCACTCCGCGGTGCGGCGCTACGTGATGGGCGAAGATTCTCAGGAGCGGCATGCCATCGATGACGAGGTCGCGGCGATGAAGACTATCGTCTGCGAAGGGTTAGAGGCCGGAGCCGTGGGCATCTCCTTCGAGCGCAATCTGCGTCACTTCGATTGGAATGGCCGGCTGGCGCCGACCAATCTCGCCTCCGAGGAAGAGATTTTCGCCGTGGCGGCTGTGGCGGACGAAGTGGGGCGCGGGGTGATCCAGTTTGGCGGCGACCGCAGTATCAGCACGAAGCTAGCCAAGGCCAGCCGGCGGCCGGTCTTCTATGGCAACATCACGCAGCAGGCGGTGGCGCCGGACAAATGGCGCAAACAGTTGACGGAGGCCGAGAACATGATGCGCCAGGGGCATCGCGCCTACCAGTTCGTCATGCCCCGGCCGGGAGACTTGCGTTATACGCTGAAGACCGCGCAGCACTTCGACGCTATGGCCACCTGGAAAACCGTCATGCTGCTCCCGCTGGAGCAGCGCAAAGAATTGTTCCGCGACCCGGAGACCCGCGCCAAGCTCCATTTTGAGGCCGTCGAGACGCCCAATAATCCCAGTCACGCTGGAGACTTCACGCGCCGCTGGGATTTGCAGTTCGTGTTCCGGCCCGCGCTGCCAAAAAACCAGCACCTCAAGGGTAAGAGCATGGCCGAGATCGCGCGGGAACAAAATAAGGATGTGCTCGACGCGTTCCTCGACCTGGCGCTGGAAGAAAACCTGGAAACGGAGTTCGAAAGGCGCGAAGTGAACAGCGACGAAGCCGCCATGACAGCCCTGCTCACCAGTCCGTACACCGTCATCGGACAGTCGGACGGCGGAGCCCACGTGGTTTTTCGCACCGACTATAGTTACTCCACCTATCTGTTGTCTCACTGGGTCCGGGAGAAAGAAATCATGTCGCTGGAGGACGCGATCCGTAAACTTACTTTCGTGCCGGCGTCGCTCTTCGGATTTTCCGACCGAGGGCTGGTGCGCCCCGGCATGGCCGCAGACCTGATGGTGTTCGATCCCGCGACCATCAGCCCGTTGGAACCGGGCGAGGCGCACGACTTGCCGGGCGGAGCCAAGCGCCGCAAACAACTCGCTCAGGGAATCGAGTGGACCGTCGTGAACGGGCAAGTGCTCATGGAAAGGGGCAAACACACCGGCGCTTATCCCGGCAAGGTGGCGCGCAGCAGCATCGTGGCGCAGTAATAGCTGCAAGTAGGTGATCATCTTTGAATCTTGCACAATGCGTTCGCGGTCATTCTCAGAGAGCGACCAGGAGCGCTCCTGGTTTTGGCGGATCGTCTGTTCTGCACCACCGCGTGCGCATCATGGACTTCGCCACTAAACACCGCTTATCCGGGGTGCATGCTTACGTGGAGTTGGTCGAATCGGCTGGCTTGATGTCCTATGTGCCGAGCTATGCGGGCATGCACAGGCGGGCCGCCTACTTCGTCGACAAGATCCTGAAAGGCGCAAAGCCCGCTGACCTACCAGTGGAGCGGCCGGCAAAGTTCGAGCTGGTCGTCAACCTAAAGGCGGCCAAGCAGATCGGGGGTGACGATTCCACCGGCGGTGCTGTACCGGGCAGACAAGGTCATCAAATGACAGCGAGCCGCAAGCAGTTAGCGACAAGAACACGAGCACTGTCAACAATACTTGACCCGTCAATCTCCGTGGGCTAAGTTCGGTCGTCCATTCTTCATTTCACTAATCAGGCACGTGGAGGCTTCGACATGCAGTGTCCACGGTCACATTTTAGACTTTCCGCCGCGTTCGAAGGGCCTGGAAAAGGCCGCGGAGCGGTTTGAAGGCGCAATCCAGGAGATAAACTCATGAAGATTACTCGCATCGAAGCAACCTCTCATCGGGTGCCCGCGAAGGTGCCTCTGCTGCACGATCCGATCATGCGCGAGATTGTGTTTGTTCGGGTGGAGACGGACGGTGGAGTGACGGGGTACGGCTTGACGGGACCGATTCAGCGGTTTGCAGCGCGAGAGCTCATCAACCGCGAGATCGCCCCGCTGCTCGTCGGCAAAGACCCGCTGGCGACGGAGCGCCACTGGTACGATCTTTTCTACCGGTTGAATCCTCGGGCGCAAACCGGCGCCTGGTCGTCCGCTATCAGCGCGGTGGATATCGCGCTCTGGGACATAAAGGGTAAGCAACTCGGCCAGCCCGTATGGCGGCTTCTGGGCGGATACAGTGCCACGGTTCCCGCATACATCACCTTTGGCCTGCTGGAGTATAGTCGAGAGCAGCTCGTGGAAGCGGCAAAGCAGTTTGTCGCGCAGGGGTACGACAAGCTTAAGATGGTTGTGGCGATCAACGGTGCCCAAGATCCGGCGGAGGATGCTGCCCGAGTGCGCGCAGTTCGTGAGGCGGTGGGCGATACGGTGGAGCTGATGGTCGATGCAAACTACCTCTTTTCGTTTCCCGTCGCCCTGGACCTTGCCAAGCGTATTGAG
>VBKE01000336.1 GCA_005879605.1 Deltaproteobacteria bacterium | reverse complement strand
TGTCTCGCTCAACCACAGTGAGTGGGCCAGGCTCTACTACCGGGGCCAGAGGGATAACGGCCATAGCCATCACCAAGCGTTACGCGCCCTGGGAGCCAAGTGGCTCAAGATTATCTTTGTGATGTGGCGAGACCATAAACCTTACGACGAAAACTACCACCTGGCCAATATCGCCCGTCAGAAGATGCGTCAGGCGGCGTGAAAGATTTTTTTAAAAAAGCCTTGACAAGTTTCATAGAAAGTCTCTCCCAATGGGCGAGGGTGGTAGTAATAACGCCGTACGAGATCGGCTGATGTTAAACTCCATAAGCCGCTCTTGGGTTCACCGCACTTAATTGGGATATCACTTCACCCCGTATTTAGCGTACATCTCGTCGATGAAACCACTTTGATCGAGTTTTCTCATGAACCGGTCGTCGACCAACTCTTCAACTTTCACCTTCTCTACGTTAGGATTGCGCAACTTCATAAGCCGTTGAACATTCCGCAATCCAGCTAAACTCGCGTGGGGCTTGCGGTCGAGCCCGGTAATGACATCCTTATATCCCTCCTCAGCCTCTTGGTCGTTGATTCGAAGGTACTTTTTCAAAATGACCAGGGCTTTACTTTTATTGGATGGCCCAAAGATAAAGGCCTCACTTTCCAAGAGCGCCTTCAACATATTCTCGATGGTCTGAGGATTCTTTTCGATGAAGCTGCCTTTGGCGACGATCCCCACGCTCGAGATGGGGATGTTCAGCTTGCCTAGCTCCGCGAGGATCGGATAGCCATTCTCCCGCAGGGTGCGACTCATGACTCCATCCAGCACCGTTGCATCGATGGTTCCAGTCACTAGCGCCTGGGCGAGGACGGATTGGTCCCCTGCAGCAATCAAACTGATCTTATCCCGGTTGGGGTCCAACCCGAAGTGTTCCAATGCTAGAATCGCTCCCATCCAAACCGTCCCACCGATACTTTGGACGCCGAATATCTTGCCGCGCAAATCTTCGGGAGTTTTGATGCCACGCCGCGCCACGACATCATAAGTAACCCGGTTGGTAAACGCCGCCAAGATTTTCAGATCCGATCCGCTCGCAGCCGCGCCCAAAACCGCAGTTCCGCCGGTATAGCCGATTTGAATGTCGCCCGAGGTCAATGCCGCGACCAAGGTCGGCGCCTGTCGGATGAAGATCATTTCGGAGGGGACGCCGTACTTAGAGAAAAAGCCTTGCTCTTTGGCCGCCCAGAGTGGAAGAACTCGTGCGTTGACCGCAGCGTGGGCAATGATGGTCCTAGCGGGCGCGGACGCTGCGTCGAGAGCTTTTTCTGAGATTGACAGCCCGAGGACTACGAAAAAAAACGCCACGCATCTTCTCATCGTTCACCCCTTTCCCGGATACTCCAGCGGAGCCACCGCTGACACAAGAACGTCCCGCCACAATGAAATTCAAAGTCCCAGTCCGAGAAGCTCAATCGCGTTCTCGCCGAGAACTTTTCTCTTATTCTCTTGTGAAATCTTCGTGCTGGCTGATATCGGGCCTGTCACCCGCCCCGGCTGGGAGGAATCCCAGTGAGGCGAGTCTGTCGCGAGAACCAAGCGATCGCCGCCGAGATATTCCACCGCCCATTCAAACAGACCGTCCTCGAAAGGTTCGCAACCGACGTAGACGCTCTGGTTAAAAATGTCCGTCGGCCTTCTTTTCAGCCACGGAACGAGATGCGGCAACTTCTGCCAGTGTTCGTCCATGCGAGATATCCACCACGGCATCTGCGAAGCACCGGTTTCGAGACAGATGATTTTCAAGTCCGGGAATTTTTCCAACACGCCACCGCAAATATAAACCATCAAACAAACCATGGTCTCGATGGTGCGGCCCACCATGTGCGAGAAAAAGAAATTCTCCGCAAACCGATCATGACCCATGGAACCCGTTTTGGTGTCGTGGAAGATGATCGGCATCTTCAGATCCTGAAGCTCTTTGAAGATCGGATCAAAGTACGGGTCCCACCATTCCTTGCCCGGTATCGGGGTGGCTTTCACGTTGAGCGCCTTGCTCCCCAATTCGCGCGACCGGTGGAGTTCTTTGATTGCTTCCTTGGGGTCTTGCAGCGGAATCACGCCGGCCCACATGAGCCGGCCGGGCTGCTGCGAGGCGTAGTAGTTCATGTAATTGTTTTGTGCGCGGGCATAAGCGGCTGCGAGCCCCGGATCGTCGACGAACCACAAAATATCCAGCGCCGGCAAAATTCGGCGAAAGCACGGCAACGTCGATGCCGTCCAGGTTCATGTTTCGCACGCGTCCCTGCGGCGTGAGATCTTCCGGCTTGAACCATTCGTTCTTTTCAGCTTTATGCCGTCCAAGCTCCGAGCCGACCATAATTCGATTGCCGATCAGAGTCTTTTTGCGCTCGTCATCTTTTGTCGGAAGTTTCCTGGGCAGAAAAGGTTTCCACTTTTCTTCGATGGTCTGCTCCCAACTTTCCAAGTCCCCGACCAGATGGCTGTCCAGATCGACAACCTTCATTCCGTCGATGGCCATGCGCGTACCTCCTAAAATGAATGTTAGCCGGGCCAGCGTGTCTGGCGTGCAGCCTATAACGTTGGTCGGTTTAGTGATCGCCGATTTGAATCAACCAACGAACCTGCCTGATGAACAATTGGCCGAGACCGTAGGGGCGACCGGCGGGTCGCCCCTAACATCGTCGAACGACCGCAAATTTACAGGTTCAAAATCTTTGCGGCGTTTTCGCCGAGGATTTTGTCTTTCTGCTTCGACGTCAGATCCGCCCGCTCTCGAATGCCCGAAACCGTGTGCGGATATTCGGAATCGAAATGCGGAAAGTCGGTGGCCATCAAGATGTGATCTTCACCGACTTCTTTCAACGATTGCGTCATATCGCCTTCGTCCGCCTCGCACGTGACATAGCAGTTGCGCTTTACGTATTCCGACGGCGCCATTTTCAATTCGCCGGAAATCTGCGGAAAATCCTTGGCCCACTCCCAATCGTCGTCCATGCGATGCATCCAATAGAGCGGCCATTCGGCGCTGCATTCAAAGAAAGCCACTTTCAGCTTGGGAAATTTCTCAAAGACTCCGCCCAGGACTAGAGCAATCAATGCCGGTGTGCAGTTCATGACCCGGCCGAGCACGTGGGTTTTGAAAAAGTTATCGAAGCGATCGGTTAACTCGCCGTTGCTGTTCGGGTGACAGAACAACGGAACGTCGAGCTCTTCCGCTTCCTGATAGTAGGGATAAAAGCTCGGATGATCCACGTTGCGGTTACCGACATAAGGCACGAGATGGCCTGCTTTGAATCCAAGTTCCTTCACGCAGCGGTGTAGCTCACCGGCCATCGCCTCCGGGCACCCAGCCGGCGCCATAGCCGCGGGTAGAAAAATATCTTCATACCCTTTCACTAGCTTTGCCACCCAGTTGTTGTAAGCCTGAGCACAAGCCAGCCCTAATCCGCCGATATTTTCCGTGGCGATGTTGATGCCCGTCGGGAAGATAATCTCCTTGTCGATGCCCTCTTTTTTAATGTCTTTAAGACGCCGCTCCATATCGTAGCCTGCGACTTGCCGTTCGGCGATCTCGCCGTTCCGCCAATTGACCTTGGGATCGTATATATAAGGATGCCGGTGCGCCGCGCGTCCCTGGGGATCGCCCGGATCTAAAGAGTGAACAAACTTGGTATTATGGTTTCTGCCGTCGCCCATTTTCTGCGGCGTGAACCTCGCGTAAGGCTCGGGCAGGTTGTAAACCTCGTCATAAAAATAACCTTCACGCAAATGAGAATCTAAATCGATAATCATGGGTAACCTCCTGGTATGATTCGTTGGTATTATCCGATTCGCTAGGGTTTCTGTTATTTTCCCAGAGCCTTCATGAACGAACGGTCCACCATGTCCTCCACGGTTACTTTTTTCTGGAGCCTGCCGCTCTCGAATTCCTGTTCAATGACGGCGGGAATCGTCTTCTCGGCGATTTGCCCGTTGAGCGGGAAGGAACCCCGATACTCATCGTATCCAGCGGGAGCATAGGCAGGATCTATTTTGACGTATTTTTTCATAATCCTCACTGAATCGGTTTTATTCTCCAACGTATATTTGACTCCCCTCTGGTAGGCGCGAAGAAATTTGGTGACTTGATCTTTTTCTTTGTTGAGCCATGATTGCTTTGCCGCAAACGTCTCATAAGGCCACTCGGGAAAGATTTCTTTCAGATCGAGGAGCTTATTGTATCCCTGGGATTTTGCGATCTCCGTCACCGGGAACCATACGATGGATGCATCCACGCCTTTTGCGCTGAGGGCCGCAAACCGCGCCGGCGTGCTGCCGATTTGAAGAATCGTCACGTCTTTGGCGTCCAGCCCAAAATGACGCAAAGTCGCCCGGGTCAAAAAGTCCGTAAGCGAACCGAATCGACTGATTGCGAAGCGTTTGCCCCTGGCTTCCTTCATCGACTTGAAACCAGGCTGTGAGTAAAGCTGAAAAGGCATGAGATTACAGATTCCCCAAAAATTTGTGACATCGACGCCGGCCGCGCGGCCTCCGACGGTTTCCACGAAGGCGCTCCCCATAATTTGCACGTCCCCTCCAATGAGGGCCTGAAGATTGGTTGCGCCGGCATTGAATAGAACCAGCAACACGTCCAGCCCCTCGGCTTTAAAAAAACCTCTGTCTTCAGTGACGTAAACCGGTAAAAACGCCACGTTCACGGACGAGAGGCCCACAACAATTTTGCCGTGACTCGAATTCGGTAGAACTCCAAAGGCGATAACCGCAGCAAAAAACAGCAGTGCTATTTTTCTTATGTTCATTCTTTATCCCCCTTTTGATCGTTGGCAGTGAAGGAGGGCTATCCTCGAAGTATCTTCAAGCCCTGCTAACCGTGATTTTTACACCCAGCCCGCGGTCTCGCGCAAGTTCGTCTGAGCCGGGCTCCGGCGGCGATAGCGCAATTTGAATAACGCATAGACTCAGATGCTTTGAATCACCTTTTCGCCGAAGAGCCGCATCGACGCCAAAATGTCCTCCTGCCCCAGCCCGGGAGTCCAATCGAATCGGACCAGCATATAGTTCGTGCCGAGCCGTTGTTGGTATTCCTTAACTTGATCGACGCACTCTTCGACCGAGCCGAGGATGAAGCGATTCTTTGCCAGCCGATCGAAGGCCCAACTGAGCTCCGTGGAATCAGCCATCGCTTCGTTTTGCTTCCATTTAATATAAATGGTTCGATAGAGCTGCTCCAAGCAGGGGCGCGCCTTCTCGACCGCTTCTCTGCGTGTCTTGGCAACAAAAGTTTCTCTGATGATCGGCAGATCCGGCTCTCCGGCTTTCGCCGCGGCGCTCCAGGCTTTACGGCAGAGATCGACCTGCCGTTCCAATTCATCGATCGCCGAGTGAGGGCCGATGATCCAGCCGTCGCCGATTTTCGTGGCCCGCTCTACAGCGGTATCGGAATTTGCCGCGATCCAAATGGGCGGTCGTGGTTTCTGCGACGGTTTAGGATCCAGGGTGACATCTTTTATTTGGAATTCTTTCCCCTCGAATGAAACGTGATCCTCCATCCAGAGCCTTTTTATGATCTCGATGCCTTCGACGAAGCGATGAAACCGCTGGGATTTCGTCAGCTGAAACGCATTCAACTCGTCATCACGGTAGCCTAGCCCGAACGCGGCAAACGACTTTCCGTTATTGATTACGTCGAGACTGGCGAGTTCGTTAGCGACGGTCACCGGATGGCGTAGCCCAAGCAGCGTGACGGCAGTCCCGACGGCACAGTTCTTCACTTCTGCGCAGAGTCTCGCCAGGGCCGGCACCTGGTGCAATCGTTGCAATCCGGGAATGTTGTAATGCTCGCCCATGGAGAAGGCGTGAAAACCCGTGGCATCCGCGACTCTCACTTGCTCGATAAGTGTGGGCATCAACGACGGGGCGGGCTTGTCGATGGAAACCTGCGGATTGAGTTGAACGGCAAATTTCATATTGGAAATTCGACTTGGAGCGGGATGATGCCGTCAACGCGAAAAGCTCTCGCTCCGACTGACATGCGAAGAGTGCTCGCCATGGGGCGAGCTTAGATGACCGATTGCTCCGGCAAAATGGTTTTCAAAACCCGGAGGTAATTGCCGCCAAGAATCAAGGCGATTTCCTCTTCCTTGTAGCCATGCTTTTGCAGGCCGTCGATCAAATTCGGCAGGTCCTCGATCTCCTCGAAGCCCTTCACGAGTTCCGGCTTGTGCAGCGGATGGTGGCGGTCCTTGAGCGTCCGCGGACCGTCATATTTGACGAAGTCCATGCCGAGAGCGAGATGCTCGACCCCCACGAGCTTGATCATATAGTCCATGTGCTTGAGAAGATCATCCAAGGCCGCATCCTTCTTCGCCACCCGCTCCGGCAGCGCTAGAATCCCCACCAGGCCGCCCTGCTGCGCGATCGCTTTGATCTGGTCGTCGGCGAGGTTGCGCGGGTTATCGAGCATGCCGCAGGCATTGGCGTGACTGACGATCAACGGCGCTTGCGCCGCGTCGAGAGCCTGGAAAAATCCTTCACGGTTCATGTGGGCGAGGTCCACGATCATCCCCAGCCGATTCATCTCCTTGATGACTTCGACTCCAAAATTCGTCAGTCCGCCCCCGGTGCGATTTTCCCAGACGCCGTCCCCCAGCTCATTGCGGAAATTCCAGGTCAGCTGCATCGAGCGAAGCCCCAAACGATAGAAATTCCGCAGTTGATGGATGCTGCCCTGAAGCGGCGTGCCGCCTTCGAAGTGAAGAATGAATTTGACCGTGCCCGGCTCGACTTTATCGGGCAGGTCGCCGCGGGTCTTGATCATCGAGATCATCCCTTCGGAGCGTGGTGCTTCCTGCAAGAACATATCGATCTGATCGAGGGCGGTTTCCAGATAACGGCCGGTGTTCTGGGAGTGGGAGTAAGAGTCACCGCTAATGGCATATACACAGACGTTGATGCCGTCGCGGATCAATCGCGGTGCGATGGCATCTCTTATAGGCGATGGCTCGCCGATGGAGGCACGGTAGAGCTGCTCGTATACATCGCGATGACCTTCGACAACGATATGCTTTTGTAAAAGTTCCTTAGCGTTCATGAATACCTCTATCCCTTCCTTGAAGAAGCTTTGGGCTTGGGTTAGTAATAGTTGCAAATTTCGTTAGAAGCAAGTTGGTTCGTTCATTGCAGCAGCATAGAACATTTCGACGTCTTTTTGTCTTGCCGGGCCTTGCCCTTTTCCTTTTCGGCGCGGGCTGCGACAGGAATAATCAAACGGCTAAGGCCGGGTCCGACAACCATTTCCGCGTCAATATCGGCACCGAACCCCCGAGTCTCGACTGGTCCCTAGCGACCGATCACGTTTCTTTCAACGTTATCGCCAACCTGATGGTTGGCTTGACCGAGTTTGATAAGACGTTGAAGCCGGCGCCGGTCATTGCCAAATCGTGGGACGTTTTGGAAGGCGGGAACAAGATCGTTTTTCACCTGCGCGACGACGTGCAATGGTCTGATGGAAAAAAAGTTCGGGCGCAGGATTTTGAGTATTCCTGGAAGCGCCTTCTAAACCCAAAGACAGCTTCGGAGTACGCTTATACCCTCTTCGATATCGTCAACGCGCAAGAATATTACGAGGGAAAGATTACAGATCCCGCGGCCGTTGGAGTGCACGCCCCCGACGACACCACGCTCGTCGTTCAGCTGCGCCACCCGGCTTCCTATTTTCTCGCCATCACTACCTTCGAAGTCACCTTTCCCCAACGGCAAGACATTATCGAGAAGTTTGAATCCCGCTGGACCGAGCCGGAAAACATTGTGACCAACGGCCCATTCCTCCTCTCCTCCTGGAAACATGAAAATGAAATCGAACTGCGGGCGAACCCCCGGTTTTTTCGCGGCAAGCCCGCCATGGACAAAGTGACGATGGTGATGGTGAACGAGAAGACGACAGCGCTCGCCATGTACGATCAAGGACAACTCGATTTTCTCGACAACCATAGCATTCCGATCTTTGAAAAGAGCCAATTGGCCAAGCGGCGCGGCTTCAAGAGCGTGCCGCAGCTACGGGGCTATTACTACGGTTTTGCCGTTAACCGAAAGCCCTTCAACGATGTGCGGGTGCGCAAAGCCTTTATGATGGCCATCGATCGCAATGTCTTCCCAACGATTTTACACGGTGGCGAAATACCGGCGCCGTCGTGGATTCCTCCCGGCATGCTTGCTCACAATCCTAAAATCGGCCTCCTCTTCAATCCCCCCGAAGCTCGCCGGCTACTGCGCGAAGCGGGTTATCCTGAGGGAAAGGGCTTGCCTCCCGTGGTCCTGGCTTACAACACGGAAGAAGATCATAAGATGGTCGCTGAAGCGGTCCAAGGAATGTGGCAACGAAATCTCGGCGTCGTCGTCACCGTGGAAAATCAGGAGTGGAAAGTTTATCTCAAAAAGCTGCAAAACGATCCGCCCCATATTTTCCGCATGGGTTGGGGAGCCGATTACCCGGACCCGGACAATTTCATGAAGCTCTTCACCGCCAACAGCGGCAATAACCAGACGCGATGGAAAAATCAGCGCTACGATCAATTGTTGGAACGGGCGGCGCAGGAACTCGACTCGGCGAAGCGAGTTAAGCTTTACGACGAGGCGCAGAAAATCCTTTGCGAAACCGACCTGCCAATTATGCCGTTTTTCTGGACGGCCGAGAGCACGCTGCTCAATCCGCGTTTCACCGGTTTGGAGCTCAACTCGATGGCTCGCCTGGATCTGCGCTACGTTCGACCCGTCGCGACCACGGCCGCCGCTCGCTAACGAGGCGGTGGTAATTTGCCATGCGCCGGGAAATCACATAGGTTAAGGACCATTCAGGATCGGGCAAATCTCGACCTTCCTTCACAAAAGCAAACAAAACACCGCGGAGAAAGGCAGAAGCTATGGAACTCAGCGAAGACGATGTGCTGCACATACTGAAACTGATCGACGAATCGACGTTTGATTATTTCCAGCTCGAAATGGGCGATCTCAAGATCACCGTCAGCAAAGGCGAACCGCTTCCCTTGGCGTCGGCGCCGCAGACGTCGGCTGCTTCTCAGGCGCCGAGTGCCGCGCCCGCTCAGGCGCCCAAGGCTGCGCCGCCCCCTCAATCAGCGAAGGCCGAGCCAAAAACTGCGACCGCAATCCCTGAAGGTCTGCTGCCCATCACTGCTCCGCTGTTGGGAACCTTTTATGTCGCTCCCGAGCCCGGCGCGCCTCCGTTTGTCAAGGTGGGAGCGGCAGTCACAGAAGATACGACCGTCGGGCTTATCGAGGTGATGAAGGTCTTCAATAGCGTCCGCGCGGGTGTTAAGGGAACCATCGTCGAAGTCGTCACCCAGAATGGTCAGTTCGTCGAGTACGGGCAGACGCTTTTCCTCGTAAAACCATGAGTGTCACCCGGGTTCTTGTCGCCAACCGGGGTGAAATCGCAGTCCGCGTTATCCGAGCTTGTAAGACCTTGGGGATCGAAGCCGTCGCCGCGGTCTCTGAAGCGGACCGCGAAAGCCTTGCCGCCAAGATGGCGGATCGTGCCGTTTGCATCGGCCCCGCTCGTTCGGCAGACAGCTATCTAAAACCCCAGGCGCTGGTCGCTGCCGCTTTAGCCATGGGATGCGATGCGCTCCATCCGGGTTACGGTTTTCTCTCGGAAAAGACCGAGCTTGCGCAGCTCTGCGCCGATAACAAAATTACTTTCGTCGGTCCCACGCCGCAAAATATCATTGAAATGGGCGACAAATTGGCGGCGCGGAGAATCGCCGCTTCCTGCGGCGTGCCGACGACGCCGGGCTCCGACAAGGCCAAAAACTATCAAGAGGCGGCCGCGCTCGCGGAACAGATCGGTTATCCGGTATTGCTGAAGGCCTCG
>VBKE01000335.1 GCA_005879605.1 Deltaproteobacteria bacterium | reverse complement strand
TTACCCTGGGGCGCACCATCGGTTATCAGAACGCCGGCACGGTGGAATTCATCTTCGACCAGGACACCCGTCAATTCTATTTTCTCGAAATGAACACGCGCATTCAGGTCGAGCACCCGGTGACGGAGATGATCACCGGAGTGGACCTGGTGGCGCAGCAATTCTTGATTGCGCGAGGCGGGCCGCTTTCCATCGGGCAAGCCGACATCCACCGCACGGGTCACGCTATCGAGTGCCGCATCAATGCCGAATCGCCCCAGCATGG
>VBKE01000510.1:2524-5447 GCA_005879605.1 Deltaproteobacteria bacterium | reverse complement strand
TTCCCTGTTGCACGACCGCCCAGGAGCCGCTCAATGTGAAAAAGAAGTTGTGATGGTAAAGCTGAAAGCCGTCCTGGAGAGCGTTGTTGTCAACCTTTGCAGTGAGCCGACTTAGGTAGACGAGCTCGTCGGGATCGCGCGCTATAGAAAATTTTTCGCCGGCATGCAGGATCTCGCCGGGCGTTTTGCGCGACGTCGCGCCTTTGCCGCCGGCGATGACGAGACCGAACTCTCTTTCACGGCCTTTCAAGCCTTCTTTCAGCGCGCCGCAAACGGTGGTCGTGACGCCGGAAGAGTGCCAGTCGAAGCCGAGAACGCAGCCGAGCGATTGGAACCAGTGAGGATCTGCGAGGCGTTTTAGGATTTCTTCAGGGCCGTAATCTTCAATGATGAGCCGAAGGATTTCCCGCCCTAGTTTGACCATTCTTTGAAAGAGCCAGGCGGGCGCTTTGCCGCCATGCAACGGAAGGTGGGCAATGCCGGTTTGGCGCATGGGTAAGCCTATTCATCCGATTCTCCAAAGTAGTCTCTGATGATTCTCTCTTTGATGTATTCCAGGGCGCCCAGTTCTTGAATAATGTCCCCGCCGGTGTCGTAAAAGAAAATATCCCCTTTGTGGTTGCGCCCGATGGCAACCAGCCATTCGAGCTCGTCTCGGTCTTCTAAGAGGTAATTGATCGCCTGGTTGGCCCCTTTGCTGGCGATTATCGTAACTTTTGGATTGGTGGATTTTTTCGGTTGGGTCATGAACCGCCTCCTGCTCAATGGTGACTTATATCAGAACCGCACAGTTCTACAACATCGTCGCCAGCTGCCGATCAGCCCTGGGTTTTCGGAGTCACGCGCGGTAGAGAAGAGCCTATCTGAGAGCGAAATCGACTCGGCTGGCCTTTGCTTTCTCTTTTTCTTTGCTTTCGCTTGGAGTTTGTTTCCCAGAGACAACGGATAGCCGATCGGCGGTCACTTGTCCCGTGGCGAGCAGGCGATCGCGCACGGTTTGGGCACGCCGGTTAGCGAGTTCAGTCAAGTCAGCGTCAGTTACCTTGGCATATTTGAGCATAAGGCTTTCCATTTCCGGCACCGGCAGATCCTTGGCCAAGCCGATAACGTTGCGCGGTTTGGGAAAGTCTTCCGCACCATAGGCTGCTTTAAGAAGCCCTTCGTATTCTTCTTTGCCGATAGAAACGTCGTCGACCGATTTCGGTGCAGCCCCCTGTCTGGTCAGTTCCTTGAATTTTTGCGCTTTCATTTTTCTTTCGAGGCCAACCTTTTTTAGCCCTTCCAAATCATTGACCGGATCTGTTTGGCCGCTGATCTCCAGCTTCAAGGCCGGCCGGTTGTTCATCGCCGTCGCCAGGGTTTTAATCTTCGCTTCGGCCGCCGGCGTGAGGGTCGCCCGCCCAGGGTCGAATTCGATATAGCTCAGTTCTTCACCGCTGGTGCTGCTACCTCCGCCGCCGAAAAGCGATCCGATCAAGGTAAAGGGAGCGGTCACGGCCCGGGTGATAATATTGAGGAAAAGCCTGAGCACGATGCCACCGACGCTGAACTGGGGATCGTCGAGGGATCCACCAATCGGAAGGTTGACGTCAATGACGCCGTTTCGATCCTTGAGCAGGGCGACGGCGAGCAAGACGGGCGCTTTGATCGCGGTCGGACTCTCGACTCTTTCGCCGAAGATGAGCTGGTTCAAAATGATTTGATTCTCGGCCGTCAGCTTTCGATTCTCGACCTTGTACTTGACGTTGAAAGAAAGCTTGCCGCCCTGAATTCCATAGCCGATGTACTTCACGGAATAGGGTGTGAAACGGCTGAGCTCGATTTCTTTGGCATTGGCCGCGATATCTAAATAGAGGTCTTTTGCCAGTGGGTTGATTTTACCGCGAACATCCACGGGCGCGGCATCGTCAAGTTTGGCATCGAGCACGAGATCGCCGGGCGTTTCCGGCTTGAGCTCAGAAATAGCTCCTTCGACGGCATTGAGATGCGCGGAATAATTCGGCTTGATGAAGAAATCCTCGAAAGCGATCTCGCCGTCTTTAAGATTGATCTTGCCGATCGTGACCGGCCTTTCGGCCGGCGCCGCCGACTCGGCTGCCTCCGAAGATTTCTCCGCGCTCCCTGCTTTGTCAGTCGGTTCCGGTTTAGTGTCTTTAGGCTCAACCGTCAATTTCTGTAAGTTGAATTTGCCATCAGCCCCCAGCACAAGGTGAGAATAAAACCCCCCCAGAGTGATTTCATCTATTCGTAGGTTCATCGGCGCCGAGGCAAACTGAAGTCCGTCGAGAGCGAGCGACTTCCATTTGAAGCTGACTTTTGCCGGACCTGAACCGCTGCCGTCAAAGCGAAGCGTGCCTTTGGTCCCCAACCGGCCGCCGGTCAAAACGAAGTTGAGCCGCTCTTCCAAGTATGGCTGAAACGCGGCGAGGTCGATATCACGGCCTTCGACAGCAAAGTCGGCGCGCGCCGGATTGGCGCCCGCGGAGCCTGTCAATCTAAGCAGTCCGTTGTTGTTGATTCTCGTTTGAAGAGTGGTCTTGGCACGCTGGTTCGGGGCGTTGGTGAATTTTTCGGCGCGCAGAGAAAGTTCCGATAGATTGATCTTGGACGGTGTTTTGTTGCCGCGATCCTCGAAGTTGATCTTGAAACGCTCGAGCGCGACCTGTCCCGCCTCGATTTTCCAGCCCGGTTCTTCTTTCTTGCCAGGTTCTGGTTTCTTCTTTGGCTCTTGAGCCCCGGACTCCGAAGACTGTTTTGTTTTGATGAGATGTGTGTAATTCAGGCTGCCATCCTGGTTCCGCAGCACGAAACCACTTCCTTCCCGGCCCTCGATACTGCCGATGGCGATTACTTTGTTGGTGAGATCGACGGACGCGTCTTTTACCGCCAGGGAAGGCAAGCGCCAGAGCGGCTCTTTCTGGCC
>VBKE01000510.1:0-2306 GCA_005879605.1 Deltaproteobacteria bacterium | reverse complement strand
ATTTTCACAGTCGCTTTTTTTTCCGACTCATTTGTCAGTCCTTTAACGTCGAGGCGGACGTTGTTGAGCCGCGTCTGGTAGGGGCGTTCTGGACTGTCATCGGCGAAATAAAGCTTGCCCGAATCCAGCGCGAGCTCGCCAACCTGGTAGATGAACGGTGCGCCAGGCTTCTTAGGTTCGGCCGTTGTTGGCGGCGCGGATGATTCGGCCAAGTTTGCAAGATTCATCCTGCCTTCTTTATTCCGGCTCACGTGGACTTCCAGCCCCTGCGCTTTTATGCTTTTGATATTTGCTCTGCCGGCTATCACCTCGATCCCGTCGACAACCAGCTCCAGAGAAGGTAAGTCCACCAAAGGCGCTTCGTTCTTATCTTGCATCGCGAAGTTTTGCACCGCCACGTTGCCGGTAATCGTAAGCACCGACGGTTTGCCCTGAGCGGTCCTAAAGGTCGCAGTGAGCCTGCCGTCGATCGCCCCAGTAGGGACTTTGAAATTCAGCTCTACCGGAGAATATTCGAGGTATTTGGCAATCTGCAGCTTATCGATATTCAAGTGAAAGGTGCTTTCGTGTGTTTCTTTGAAAGGTTTGGTTTCGCCGCCGATCGCAAAAGGCGAGCCGTTGACGTTGGCAGAGAAGGAAGGTTGGACTCTGATGTCCACCTGAGACGGCAAGCTAGAGATGAACGGTACACCTATGCGAATGGATGAGATCGTGTGTTTGGTTTGCTCGGGCCGGTCGTCGAAGTCGATTTTGCCATCGATGATTTCGATGTTATTGAGCGCGAAGCGGGGCGGCGGTCCCGAGGGAGCCGGGGGCTGTGACGGCGCGGAAGTAAACTCTTTGATGAGATCCTGGTAGTTGTAGGTTCGATCTTCATTGCGGACCAAATTGATGTAAGGACGCACCAGACGGAATTCCTTGACCACCGCTGCCAAGCGGAACAATGACCATGACTCCAAGTTCAGGTACAGCTCGTCGAAGGAGACTGCCGTGGCCGAGCTCTGGCGATCTTTCATTAGAAAGCCACGAACGGTGGCGCTCAAAGCATAAGGATTGATGCGAATCTGCTGGATCGACACGTCGCGATGGAGCTGGGTCGTGAGTTGTTTGGATAGCACGTGGCGTAGAATGGGCGGCGTAATTAACCCGACAATGACCCCGATGGCGATCATTATGGAGATGAACCAAATGGCAATCTTCCGCGTACGCGGGTGACGCGCCAACTCATTCGCGCGGGCAGTGAGTTTCTTAGTGTCTAGTGCCATACTGCTCTAGCGTAGATGTTTTGGGTTGACTGGCTGGATCATATCGCCCCAATGGGAGTGTGTCCACCCAATTGGCGAGATTACCAGTCAGTAATTCGCTTCAGGACAATACAAAAGTTCGCTTTTAGGGAACTGCGACCACGATTTTTTCGAGCATGACGCGGTACTCGTCAGGCAAACGCCAATACAGCGCGCCGTCGAGCATCAAGCGCTTGTAGTCAGCGTCGGGCGGAGGTGGGGCGTCTTCTTTGGGCGCAATATAGACCAGGGATTCCAGCGGGCGATGTCCATCGTTAATCGGATGAATGAGAATCTGCTCTCGCTGATAACCGTCTTCAAAACTGTCTAACAGAATTAGATCCTGGTCACTCACTTGGTAGACGATACCCCAAACTTCGCTTCCCGTCTCGGGAAATATGTTCGCGGTTCCACACTTGCGGAGCCGGGAATGGCGGGCGATGGCGAAGCGGTAATCCGGTAGGCGCCCCACGCAGACAAATTGCGAGGAGGGGCAGCGTCGCTGCATTTGTTGCCAGTTCATATTCGATCCGTAAGCAAAGTAGTTCAAATCTCGACCTCCCGGCTTTTTTGGTGGCCCGATCTTACGGGAAGACCCGGATGCTGGCAAGCGACCGGCACAGTATATGTCGGGGTCTAAACCGTCAGGTATCTTGAACACTGATCAATTTTCTGACAACGTAGAAGTCTACGCATCTTTTGCCGGTCTGACACATCTAGCGAGTATTATCTACTTAGACCATGTAAGCAAATGCATTGGGAGAAGTGCAGCGTGAAATTGTTGAGATTTGGATTACTTGTTGCGGTTTTCTTGTGCGTGTTTTCAAGACCGTCTCTGCTCCATGCCGGTGAGCCGACCCAGCAACTCAGTGCTACCATTAATGACTTCGTCGTTATATTGACAAGCACCCCGGTAGCGGAATTGCGGGCGAACGGATTGCCGGAGCGCGCGCTTAAATTGATTTTTGCCCGTTTTGACTTTGGTGAAATGACGAAACTTTCGCTGGGTTCGCACTGGAAATC
>VBKE01000334.1:12241-30130 GCA_005879605.1 Deltaproteobacteria bacterium | reverse complement strand
AACAAGTTTCGAAGGCAACAACCTCTAGGAGGGTACGTCGTAGATTTCGTCTGTTTGGAGAAACGGTTGGTAATTGAAGTCGACGGCGGACAGCACGACGAGAAGGAACAAGCTACGCATGACGTAGCCTGAACCGCATGGTTGGAGGCAAAGGGGTTTCAGGTTTGTCGATTTTGGGATCACGAAGTCTTGCAACAGATTGATGTCGTTAAGGAAGCGATTGCGAGAGCGCTCGGCTGCGAGTAATCACCCCCTCCTTTGTCCTCCCCCGTCTAAGGGGGCGGATTTAGGAGGATATGCTTCGAGCCGACGGTTAACAACGCTCTCGCGTGGGCAAATTTAGCGAGCGGGCAGTAGAAAAGGGTCATATCATTTATGAAAGCGGTAGGAATCAGTATTCCCCGCGTCGACGGCGCGGAAAAGGTGGCCGGTCAGGCGCTCTATGCGGGCGATCTGCAGCTACCCGGTATGGCCTGTGCCAAGGTGTTGCGCAGTCCGTTGCCGCACGCGCGCATCCGCCGCATCGATTCGACTAGAGCCGCGGCATTGGCCGGGGTCGTTGCGATTCTTACGCGCGACAATTTGAACGTTGCCGCCAATTCTTTTGGCGCCTATGTGAGAGACCAACAGATTTTAGCGACGGACAAAGTGCGTTACGTGGGAGACATGATAGCTGCGGTGGCCGCCGTCGAAGAGAGCATTGCCGAAGAGGCGATCAAGCGGATCGATGTGGAATACGAAGAGCTGCCGGCGGTCTACACGATAGAAGAAGCTTTAAGTCCCGGAGCGCCGCTCGTGCATGAGAAACTGGAAGGTCGAAAAGATCCGCACTATGGCCGCGGTGGAACTCATATCGTTCACGAGCCAAGCAATATCTGTTTTCATTTCCGGCACCAGCGCGCCGATGTTGAAGAAGGGATGCGAAGCTCGGATTTTATTTTCGAGGACACGTTTTCCTTTCCCAGTGCCCAGCACTATCCGATGGAGCCCCATGTCTCTGTTGCGCAGTTCGACGGGGAGACGTTGAGTGTCTGGACGGCGAGTCAAAGTCCGTTTCCCGTCCGACAGGAGTTGGCTCGCATATTCGGACTGCCTTTTAGCGCGGTGCGCGTGATCGTGCCCTACGTGGGTGGCGGCTACGGAGCCAAGAGCGGTATCAAAACCGAAGGCATCGCCGCATGTTTGTCGCGCATCGCCGGACGTCCGGTGCGCCTCGCGTTCAGCGCCGAGGAGACGTTCAAGACGATTTGTCAGCCGCGCGCCAAAATGACGATTAAGACCGGCGTGAAGAAAGACGGCACCTTCGTGGCGCGGAGGTGCGAGGTGTATCTGAACGGCGGCGCTTACGCGAATTCAGGTCCTTCGGTTACCGAAAAAGCCGGCTACCGTGCTCACGGACCTTACCGTATTCCTCACGTGCTCACCGATTCCTATTCAATCTATACGAACACGGTGCCCGCCGGCGCCTTTCGCGGTTTTGGCGGACCCCAGGTGGCGTTCGCATACGAGACCCATATCGACATGATTGCCGAGCGTCTCGGCATCGATTCCTACGAGATTAGAATGAAAAACCTCTTGGCAAGAGGGGAGAGCTTTGCCGAGGGAGACACTCCCATCGATTGCGATCTCAAGGCCGGGCTCAAGAGGGTTGCGGAGGCGATTGGATGGGAATCACGGGACAACGCCGAAGAAAACCCTGCGACGAAGAAGAGAGGCATCGGCATCGCCACGGCGGTCAAGGACGGAGGCGGCACGAACAAGCCGGCTAACGCCGCGGTGAAAATCTTTAACGATGGGAGTGTGCTTCTTTCTACTGGATCCGTTGAGGTCGGCCAGGGCATGCGCACCGCTTTCTTGCAGGTTGTCGCGGAAGAGTTGTCCATGCCGCCGGAGCAAATTCGCGTAGCCGCATTGGATACGCACTACACGCCGTTCGATAAGGGAACCAACGCGAGCAGCGCTACTTCGATTATGGGACAGGCGGTGCTGAAGGCGGCGCGGGATGCGCGGACCCAGTTTCTTCAGGCCGCCGCCGCGGTTTTTCGCGCGGGGGAACAAGAAATAAAACTGGAAGATGGCCGGGTCATCTGCCGCGAGCAAAGGCTCAGTTTCCGCGAAGTGATGCAGCGCTATTTTCGCGACACGGAGGGCGAGATCTGGGGTCGCGGCTTTTTTAAAGTGCCGCGGGATGACAACGTCCCGTTGGGTTATCCATCGCCGTTCTGGGAAATCGGTCTCGGCGCCGCCGAGGTCGAAGTCGATTCCGAGACGGGCGAGGTGAAGATTCTTCACTACGTGTCGCTCACGGATGCCGGAAAAATGATTCATCCGATTCAATGCCACGCCCAAGACGAAGGGGCTGCGGTCTTCGGTCTGGGCCAGGCTCTATTTGAAGACCTCGTTTACCAGGATGGACAGCTGCTTAACGGCAGCCTGGTGGACTACCGCCTGCCGCGATTCAACGATCTCCCGGCCTCGTTGACTACCTTTATAATGGAGGGTGGCGGAGGACCGGGACCTTACGGCGCGAAGGGCATGGGAGAAGGGGGCATCCTCGCGGTGGCGCCGGCGGTGGGCAACGCAGTGCACAACGCCATTGCAAGGAGGCTTCAACGGGTACCGCTGATACCGGAAATGGTTTGGAATGCGATGAATACGGTTAAAGGATTGACGGATTAATGAGTCGAACGGAGCGCGGGATTGGAATCGAAAAGCGACAATCTAAAATCGAAACTCGACGAATGGCAGGCGGACCATCCTAGAATCGATCTTCGGGAAAAAGTGTCAGGTCAAGCGCAGTATATCGAAGATCTGCCGGATCTGCCGCAGACGGCTTACGGCGCAACTCTGTTGAGCCCTTACTCTCACGCAAGAATTCTGAGCATCGACTCCTCCGAAGCCGAAGGGTGCCCAGGCGTTCTGGCGGTCTTGGACCGGGAACGTCTCGACGGCCTGAACCCGCGGCTCAAATTAGCGCATCATGAGCATTTGAAGCTCGGCGATGATCAGGACTTTATCGCCATTGATAAAGTGCGCTTCGATGGTGAACTCGTGGCCGTTGTCGTCGCCGAAAACCTGCGTACCGCCCAGCGGGCGCTCGAAAAAATTCGCGTCGAGTATGAGCCGCTCCCGGCGGTCTTTGATGCAACCGAAGCGCTTGATCCCGGCGCGCCGATTCTCCACGAAGAACGCGGCACGAACCTCCTGCTGGAGGACAGCCTGGCGTGGGGAGACATCGAGGAAGGCTTTCGGCAAGCGGACCGGGTTTTTGAGGAAACCTACATATCTCCATCCATGTTTCATCATCCGATGGAGCACATCGGCGGTTGCCTGGCGCAGTATATCAATGGCGAGATTAATCTCTGGCTGCCGACGAGCTCGCCCATGCGCGATGCCGGCGAGATCGCCCGGTTCTTCGGCGTCGAGCCCGACAAGGTGCGCCTGCGCGTTCCCTACGTCGGTGGCGGCTTCGGCTCCAAGATTCTTGTCCCGTCTATTCATGCGGCGGTTTTTCTTTCGCGCAAGACCGGTCGACCCGTGCGGCTCATTCCCTCGGCGGAGCACAGCTTTCGGCAAAACGCCCGGCACGCGGAGGTGTTCAAGGCCAAAGTCGGCGTGAAGTCGGATGGAAAATTGACCGCGCTCGACGTGGACCTCGTCATCGATACCGGCGCTTACACCACCGGCGGCGCCACCGCGGCGCACAATTCCGTGATCTCCGCCTGGGGATGTTATCGCATCCCGCACGTTCGCATCAGGGGCCGTTGCGTCTACACCAACAAGGTTCCCGCCGGCCACACCCGCGCTACGGGAAAAGTACAGACCACTTGGGGAATCGAATGCACGGTTGACAGCATCGCGCGGCAGCTGAACATCGATCCCTACGAATTTCGCAAAAAGAATGTCTTGCTGCGGGGGGAATTCGTCGCCAAAGGCACACCGCTCATGGACACGGATTATCTCGATCTCATGCAGCAGGCCGTAGCGGGAATCGCCTGGGACGGTCGGTCCAATCGCGAGCCGTGCGACAAAACGGCGGCTACCGGGTCGCGTTGGGTACAAGGGCGCGGTATGTCGCTCAGTCTTCGTCATGGCTCTCAGGGCGGCGGCAGGGCCTATGCGATGGCGACAATGGATGTGCGTGGTGTGGTGACGATCCAACATAACGCGCCGGAGATCGGCCAAGGAACTCATAATCTCATCAGCGTGGTGGCGGCGCGGACATTGGGTCTGCCGCAAAGCCAGATCCGTGTTAGAGCGCCCGACACGGCGGTTCATTTGCCCTTCGCCGGCGTCAGCGCGCAACGCACCACGATGCAAATGGGTAATGCCGTGCATAATGCATGCGAAAAGCTAAAGCTGGAATTATTTTCGCTGGCGTCTCAAGTAAAAGGCGGCAAGCTGGAAGATTGGCGGTTGATCGAGAGACGCCTCTGTTGCGGTGAGATCAGTTTTTCCATCCGGGAAATCATCGGCGCTCTCGGCGGCAACGCGGTGGTCAAATGCGTCGGTTATCACAGCGTGCCGCCGACGGCGAAAGAATCAGCTTTCAGTGGCATGGACCACTGGGCGCCGAGCGCAGCGGCGCTCGAGCTGGAAGTCAATTCGGAAACCGGCGAGCTGCGCGTTCTGCGCTACTCGGTGATCGCCGATGCCGGCAAGGCGATTCATTATCCGTCGGCCAAAGCCCAGGTAGACGGCGGCGCCGTGATGGGATTCGGCCATGCACTCTTTGAAGAGACGATTTATCAGGAGGGGCAGTTCCAAAACGGCGATCCGTTTCAATACCGCCTGCCTGTGATGACGGACATTCCGGAGGTTTTTTATTCTGCAATGCTGGAGAAGATGTCGCAAACCTCCATCGTGACGGTCGCGCCCGCCATCGGCAACGCGATCTACGACGCGCTCGGAGTGCGGGTCAGATCGCTGCCCATCTCCCCGGAAAAAATCTTGCGAGCGATGGGAAAGCTATGAGAGGAAAAGTGCACGGTGCTGTCAAGAGGTCGTAGCCTTGCTGCAAAGTGCTCTTCTGCCGTTAGAGGCTGCGTCGTAACAGCCAGAAACTGATGTATGTCATGCTGAACGAAGTGAAGCATCTCATCGAACGAGCAACTTACAAAAACGAGATTCTTCGCCTGTGGCTCAAAGTCTCTTGTGGGAGAAGCACATGAGGGGATCTAGTTTGCATCCCCACCCTCTACCCGGCACAGGAGAGGGAACAAATTCGTCCTAGAACGTCAATGCTGGAATCGTTGCGATTACTTCAACCGACCACCGTCCCCGAGGCCTCCGCGGCGCTGGATGAGCTTGGCGAGAGCGCGAAAATCTACGCCGGTGGCGCGGAGTTGTTATTGCTTATGCGCCATGGGCTCCTGCGAACCGAGTTTTTGATCGACGTCAAAAAAATCGCAAGACTCCATAACCTGGCTTGGGACGGCGAAGCGCTACGAATTGGCTCATGCGTGACGCACCGCACATTGGAGACCGCTCCCATCATACTTGAGCACGCGCCGACGTTTGCTTACGCCGAGTCGCAAGTGGCGAATGTCCGGGTGAGAAATCAGGGGACGCTGGGCGGCAACCTTTGTTTCAACGATCCCCACTCGGATCCGGCAACCGTGCTGCTGGTTCATAACGCATCGGTGAGAATCGGCAGCCAAACCGGGGAGCGGCAACTGTCGTTGGAGGATTTTTTCTTGGATATGTACGCGACGGCCCTGGAAACGAACGAACTGCTGGTCGAAGTTCAAATTCCTCCTCTGCCTGCCGGAATGAAGAGCGCTTATCTGCGCCTTCATCGCTTTCAGCGACCGACACTCGGCGTCGCCGTCGCCGTGAAAATGGACAAAGAGATCATCGAAGAGACGCGTATTGCCATTGGCTGTGTCGGGCCGAGAGCGCAACGGCTGCGGGAAATCGAGGCCAAAATCAGAGGCGCGACATTGGGTGACGCCGAAAAGATCGTTGCGGAACAGAAGAATTATTTCCGAGAACTCTTGCGGCCGGTGGACGATCTTTTGGGGAGTTCTGAATACAAGCTGTATATGACCTGCGTGCTGCTTGCTCGAGCACTGGAAAGCGCTATCCAGGGGAGTGGAAATGGCGCTCGATAAATTTCCAGGTAACGCTAACTTTAGTCTGTCGCTGACAGTGAACGGCCGAAGGTGGTCAGGCGAAGTTCCGGTCGAGGAGACCTTGCTGGAATTCTTGCGCAACCGGCTCAGACTCACCGGCACCAAGCGTTCCTGCGAATCCGAGGTCTGCGGCGCCTGCACGGTATTGGTCGATAAGCGTCCGATCAGCTCATGCAGCTATCTGGCCTTCGAAACGCATGGCAAATCCGTGCTCACCGTCGAGGGAGTGGCAAACGGCGATCAGCTGGATCCGCTGCAGGAGGCTTTCATCCGCAACATCGGGGCTCAGTGCGGTTACTGCACGCCTGGACAAATTATGGCCGCAAAGGCACTTTTGGTGGAAAATCCTGATCCCACGCGCGAGCAAATTGCCGAATGGATGACCGGCAACATCTGCCGTTGCGGCGCCTATGGCGCCATCGCCAAATCGATTCTCGAAGCCGCGCAAGAGTATCGAAAGCGGCAGGATCCCCCTCTTAAGTCTGCCGCGTCGGAGACTGTGTCGTAATGGCCAGAGGACGCATTGTCACATTGCGACACAGTTTCTCGCGGGTGGAGAGAAGAGAGCAAGCCGCGCGCCATTGCTGTAAACAGCGTTGCGTCGAAGGATAATCGCCCGCGTAGTACGAAGGAAACCAAGGATTGATAAAAATCCAGATTCTGAATCACGAATGAATTCCTTCGTGCTCTCCTTCGAAAATTGGGTGGGGCGTGGAGTCCTAGATTTCGTCATTCCCGCATGTTTTTAGCGGGAATCCAGGGGAATTTCGGACTGGACCCCCGATTAAAACGTTCGGGGGTGACGAGTTGGTATGGCGTGGCATAGAGGGAGGGATATACATTGGAGGTCGACCCAGGTTAGGAAGAGGGTTCCACCACTTTCATCCTCTGTGGGCGAGCGTAAGATCATGAATCTCTTCGTGGTGAGGAAGAAGAATAAGAAATGTCGCTTCAACTAACCATCGCGTGTGGAGATTACGACCGGACACATCCGTTGATCGACGGTTCGGTCAAGCCGGAAGGGCTGGAGCTCAACTGGTTGGTGCTGCCGCATCTCGAGATCTGGACACGGATGCTCAATTATTATGACTTCGATGCGTCGGAGATTTCGCTATCGTCCTATCTCATTGCGCGGACCATCGGAAAGCCTTTGACTGCGAATCAATACTAAAAGTGGCATTCTGGAGCCGCAGGATTTAGCCGGAAAGCGCGTCGGCCTGGCGGAGTTTCAACAGACCGCAACGGTCTGGGTTCGCGGTATATTGCAGCACGAATACGGCGTCAAATTGAATGACATCGAATGGTTTACCTGGATGCCGCGGCCGCGCATGGAGATCGAGATGCCGGACCGCTACTCGGTCCACCAAATTCCGCCGGATCGCAAGCCGGATCAGATGCTGTTCAACGGCGAACTGGACGCGGTTATCTGCGCGAGTCTTTTCCCGTCGCTCTTGAATCCGCCGCCGCATGTACGGCGTCTGTTCGAGAACTACGAGGAAGTCGAAGCCGCTTATTTCAAGAAGACCGGTATTTTTCCGATCATGCATTCAGTGGCGCTGCGGCAAGAGCTGTGGCAAGAAAATCCTTGGATTGCTAGAAGCCTGTTCAAGGCGTTCCAGCGGGCTAAAGAAAATGCCTACGAAAGATTGAACGATACCTCGCCCTACAAAATCAGCTTGGCGTGGTTCCGCGGACCGGTGGAGGAGCAAAGAGAAATTCTCGGCGACGATCCGTGGCCGTACGGTCTGGAGAAAAATCGCCACGTTGTTGCCGCGCTCATGGACTATCTCTACGAGCAAGGTTTGGTGAAAGAAAAACTTGAAGTCGAGAAGCTTTTTGCTCCTAACACGCTAGATCTTTAGCTCATGATTGTTTCTGATGTTTTGTTTCGTTGGTAGCGTGGTGTCTCCGAAGTTCGCTGAAAAAAGTATGTGCTACTCTTACCGTCAGAAGTCTTAGAAATTCCTGGATTCCGGCTTGTCAGCTATCGCCAGCTTGCCCGGAAATGACGACTGAATTTTGTCGTGAATCTCTGAAAAGGACACTAATTTGTCGAGGCTGTTCGTTAGTACAACCGTACGTCGCCGGGACATTGGCTGGTTTATCCTCTCATTTCTCCTGCCTTTGCTCTCGCTACGGTGGGCGGAGGCGCAACAGCTCAGAAAAATCCATGTGGCTATCCCCGCGATTACTCCGGCTGCCGCGCCATTTGCGATCGCCAAGGACAGGGGCTACTACCGCGAAGAGGGTTTGGATGTCGATCTGATCGTAATGCCTTCGGCGGTCGGCATACAGGCGCTCATCGGCGGCAACGTCAGCTTTTCCACTCAAGGCGGGGCCGGACTCCTGCCGGCGCTTCGAGGGGCGCCGATCCGGCTTCTTTTCAGTGCTTACCGCCGGCCAATGTATTGGCTCTATGCGCGAGCGGAGATTCGCTCGGTCGGAGATCTCAAAGGAAAGAAAGTTGGCGTCTCGAGTATCGGCAGCGGCCCCGACTCACTGCTTCGGGATGTTTTAAAGAAGCAGGGACTTGAAGGCGGCCGGGACGTCGTGATTCTGCCGGTGGGCTCGGGCATCGCGCGCTTTTACGCGTTGCAGGCGGGATCGGTGGACGCCGCGATGCTTTCGATCCCGGCCAACTTCATGGCGCAGGAGGGCGGTTACCGGCAACTGGTATCGTTTATCGACCAGGACATGGTCGAACTTCAGGGAAGCATACTTGCCTCCTTGCAGCTCCTCGAATCCGAACCGGCGCTGGCAGAGAAATTCCTCCGCGGATCGGTCAAGGGGTTCCGCATCTTGCGCGACAATCGCGCGGTGACAACGCAGGTCTTGGTCCGCTTCCTCAAGCTCAAAGAAGATGCCGTGGCCAAAATATACGATGTGATTCGCCCGGGTTTGACTCCAGATGGCACGCTCAGCGAAGAGTTACAAAAGAAATCGCTCGAACACATCCTCGCACGCGTGGGTCTGAAGGAGCCGCCGCGTCTGGAGACTATTTTTGATTTCTCGCTGGCCCGGAAAGTCAACGATGAGCTGCAGGCCAGAGGATGGAGGCCGTGAGAGCGCTTGCGACGAAAGAGAAGCGCACAGAATCTTTCTGGCATCAGGTTTGGCAACGCTTCGCCAAGACTCATTCTAAATCTGAAAGGAACGGTCATGCAAAAAAGTGATTACTACAAAGATGTGAGGGAGCATTTAAAAGCCATCGACGAAAGAGGGAAGCTTGTCCGTGTTAAGAAAAGGATCAATAAGGACACGGAACTGATGCCGCTTGTTCGCTGGCAATTTCGCGGGCTGCAAGAGCGCCAGCGAAAGGCGTTTTTGTTTGAGAACGTCACTGACGTAAAGGGAAAAAACTATTCGATGCCGGTCAGTGTCGGGACGCTGGCGGCCACCACGGAGATCTACAGTATCGGTCTCAAATGCGAGCCGGATCAGATTCACGAGCGCTGGACCCGGGCGCAGCTCCATCCCATCGAGCCCGTGGAAGTCCGCTCAGGCCCGACGCAAGAAATGATTTGGCAGGGGGATGATCTCTTAAACGGTCATGGACTCGACATGCTTCCGGTTCCCATTTCGACGCCCGGCTTCGATAACGCTCCGTATCTCACGTCGGCCAATTGGATAACCAAAGATCCGGATACCGATATTTACAACATCGGCAATTATCGGAGCCAAATCAAAGCGCCGAACCGAAACGGCGGGCTATTCCTCGGACAACATATGGGCCAGCATTGGCAGAAATGCAGGGCGAGAGGCATTCCGCTGGAAGCGGCGATCGTGATCGGCGTGATCCCTGCGATTGCTTACGCGGCAACCTCAAAATTACCGTACGACTTCGATGAATATCGTCTTGCCGGCGGCCTGGCGGGCGAGCCCATCGAGGTTGTTCAATGCCGGACCGTGGAATTGAAAGTTCCGGCGACGGCGGAAATTGTGATCGAGGGGAAAATCTCGACTGAATGGATCGAGCCCGAAGGGCCATTCGGTGAATATCCCGGCTACATGGGACACCGCGGAGTTGCTCCCTTTATGGACGTGACGTGTATTACCCATCGGCGCGATGCGATCTACACGGCGTTGATGAGCCAGTTCCCGCCGAGCGAGAGCAGCAAGATCAAGCACACGGGAACCGAGAAGGTCATCTACAAATACCTCCGCTTCGACAGCGGGAATTCAGCGGTGCTCGACGTCGCGCTTCACGATGAGGTGAGCGGCAGCGGCCAAGCGTACTGCGTGATCAAGATGAAAAAGGCCAATTCGGGAGACGTGTGGCGAGCCTTGAATGCCAGCGCCGGCTATGTCGGAAGCTATGCAAAGATATGTATTGCGGTTGACGAGGATATCGATATCTGGGATCCCGCGATGATCAACTGGGCGATTTGTTTCAACGTCAGGCCCGATCAAGATGTTGTCATCGCGCGGGGAAAATCTCCCGGCCTCGATCCCTCGGCCTATCCTCCGGGAGTGCCGACCCATGTCAGTCGTATGGCGTCGAGTTCGGCGCTTTTGATCGATGCAACCCGGCCCTGGCCCTATACTCCGGTTTCCCTGCCCCGAAAAGATCTTATGGAAAACGCTAAAGAGATTTGGGAGGAGCTCGGATTTCCCGAACTCACGCCACGAATGCCGTGGTTCGGTTACAGTCTCGGAGCGTGGACTCCGGAGGACGAAGAAGAGGCAGAGAGTGCCTTGCGCGGCGAACACTTCGTCACGGGTGAAAAAGCGAAAAGTCGACGCGTCAAGCCGTGAATGGCGGCAGACTATTCGCTATCCCATGTTTTCGTTTCTCCGGGTTATTTGCTACACGGTAGGTGACAAAATGAACCTAGTCCACGGTGAAGAAACGGAGGCAAGAATGTGATTTTCACCGACCTCAGGCACTACATCTCCACGCTCGAAAAACTCGGGCAGCTCACGGTCATCGAGGGAGCCAGTTGCGATCTGGAGATCGGCGCGATCACGGAAATGGCAACTTCCAGGCCGAATTCGCCGGCGGTGCTCTTCGATTCGATTCGGGGATATAAGAAGGGCTTCAGGATCCTGACTAACTTTCTCGCGCATAAATCCAGAGAACGTCTGGTCTATGGCGTCGCAGAAGATCTCAGCGACTCGGAAGCGGTCCGATATTGGAAAGACAAACTGAAAGAATTCAAGCCGCTCGAGCCGTGCCATGTTGACAGTGGTCCCGTGAAAGAGAACGTGCTTGTCGAGGACGATGTGGATCTTGCGAAGTTTCCTTGGCCCCGATGGCATGAGCGGGACGGCGGCCCGTATATTTGCGCGACCTCAGCCATCACGCATGATCCAGATTCCGGATTTCTCAACGTGGGGTCGTACCGTTACATGTTGCTTAACAAGAACACAATGGTCGCCCATATCGGTTCCGGACATCATGGCGATGTCATCCGCAAGAAATACTGGGCGAAAGGAAAATCTTGTCCCGTGGCCGTTTCCCTTGGCCAAGAACCGGCACTTTTTGAGGCCGCCGGTACGAACCTGAGTTGGGGAGTATCGGAATACGGATTTGCCGGATGGATGCGCGGTGCTCCCGTGGAAGTGACTAAAGGCGTTGTCACTGATTTGCCGATACCGGCGAGGGCTGAGGTTGTGTTGGAGGGAGAGATGTTGCCGCCGGAGCACGGCATGCAAGTGGAGGGGCCCTTCGGCGAAATGTCCGGATACTACGGCGGCGGGGCGCGGCCGGCACCGGTAACGGTTATCAAGAGCGTGCTCTATCGCAATGACCCTATCGTTCTCGGCTTGCCGCCTTTCTTGGGTGCCAGCCGCGGGCTCCTTTCATCGCGCGGCATTCTGATCTGGAATGAACTGGAAGCTTTAGGAATCCCCAATATCATTGGCGTCAATTACTCGTGGGGCATGACAATCATTGCCATCAAGCAAGCCTATCCGGGTCACGCCATGAGGGCGGCTCATGGAGCTTTGGGCGGGACCGCCGGCTATCACGGGAGGTTTGTCATTGTCGTCGATGACGATATCGATCCATTCGACCTAGACGATGTTCTATGGGCAGTCGCAACTCGGTGTGACCCGGAAACTTCGCTGGATGTTTGCCGTCGAATTTGGAGCTACAAAATTGATCCGCGCTTGCCCAAGGATAAAAAAGAAACCGGCGATTATACGGGCGCGGTGGCGATCATCGACGCCTGCAAACCTTATCACTGGATCGACGAATTTCCGCGAACGACGAAGATCAGCGAGGAACTGCTGAAAGCAACCGAGGAGAAGTGGGGAAAATTTTTCAAAGAGTGACTGCGACAGCGCGAGTTGTGAGCCGTAGGGGCGGTTTTCAAACCCGCCCCTACGCGTGCCACGTTGAAAGCTCGATGAAGCGCGCATATGTCATTCCGAGCCGCAGGCGAAGAATCTGACAGGGAACTAGTGCCAACTGCATACTGGGAGGTGGCATGCTCAGAATCGATCCCGGCGTAAAGGCTCGCCGTGCCGATAGACTTGAAAGTCATTCACAACGGCAATGTTGTATTGGAGAAAAATCTTTCCCCGAAGAAGCGCTAAGGCACTATGGAATTCCCAATCACTCCTCCCATCGGAGAGCGCGTTAGAAGAAAAGAAACGCTGCGCTTTGTAACGGGCACCGGGCGCTATGTCGATGACCTGCTCCCGCCGGACACATTGCACGCGGCGTTTGTTCGAAGCGCCTGCGCCCACGCCCGGATCAAGGCCATCGATGTTGAAGCCGCCCGGACGATGCCGGGGGTTCACGCCGTCTTTACCGGCGAGGACATCGCCCAGAAAATAAAGCCGCTGCGGGTGAGCGGCAGCTCACTTCTCCGGCAAATCAAACTTTACCCTTTGGCGGTGGATAAGGTTCGTTATTTCGGCGAACCGTTGGCGGTAGTCGTTGCCGATAACCGGTACTTAGCGGAAGACGCGGTGGAAATAGTGTCGGTGGATTATGAGCCGTTGCCCGTCGTTGTAGATCCGGAAGCCGCGATGGAACCGGCCTCAGCTTGTGTTCACGAAGACGTCGGCAGCAACATCGTTTACAAATATCATTTTGCCACGGACGGCATCGACAAGGTCTTTCAACAGGCGGACGTCGTTATCAAAGAAAGAATTCGCAGCCACCGCATCACCGCCTGTCCCATAGAGCCTCGCGCCTATCTGGCGCATTTTAATCAACAGGAAGACAGCCTAACGATGTGGTCGGCGACCGCCAATCCGCATTCGCTGAGGACGCGCATCGCGGATATCTTGAGCTTTCCCGAGAGCAGGATTCGCGTCATCGCGCCGGACGTGGGCGGCTCGTTTGGCATCAAGATTCAAACTTACCAGGAAGAGCTGCTCTTGCCTTTTCTCTCGCGCGAGCTTGCCCGTCCGGTTAAATGGTGCGAGACGCGCGTGGAGCACTTGCGCAACGGCCGTCACGGGCGCGATCAGATTCATTACATCGAGATGGCGCTCAAAAAAGACGGCACCATGCTCGGCATCAGAGACAAGATCATCGCCGATATGGGCTCGACCTACACGGTCGATCATTCCATCATGGCGAGCGCCTTGTATGTGCCGGGAGTTTATCAGATCCAAAACTATTCGGTTGATGCCTTCGGCGTGTCCACCAACAAGACGACCCACGGCTCGCTGCGCGGCATCGGCAAGGCCGACGCGTCCTACGTTATCGAGCGGTTGGTCGATATCGCCGCCCGGGAATTGAGGTTAGATCCCGTGGAGATCCGGATGAAAAACTTCATCCCCGCCGAGGCGTTTCCCTATCGTAACGTGACCGGCGCTCTTTATGACAGCGGCCAGTATCATCTCTGTCTCGAGCGCGCTCTGGAAATCGCCGGTTACGAACAATTAAGAAAAGAACAGGAGGAGCTGCGTCGCAACGGCCAATACCGCGGCATCGGCGTTGCGCTGGTCATGGAACCGACCAGTTCCAGCAGAATTCATGCGACGGGTGGCTACGCGTCATGCCGCATGCGCATCGACCCGTCGGGAGCGGCAACGGTTTTTTCCAGCATGGGCGAGCAAGGGCAGGGCCACGAGACCACCATCGCGCAGATCGTCGCCAGCCAGACGGGAATTCCATTCGAAAAGATTCACGTCATTCACGGCGACACTTTGCCGACACCCTATGGTTTCGGCACCGGCAGCAGCCGTTCGTCGGTGGTGCTGATGCCGTCGGCTTGGGTGGCGGCAAAGAAGATGCGCGAGAAGATGTTGGGGATCGCGGCGCGAAGCCTTGGCGTAGTTCCGGACAAGCTCGACATCGCAAATGGCAAGGTCTCCTCTAAAGATGATCCCGGCCGCTCCGTCGAGATTATGGAAATCGTCCGCACGGCTTACGGCGCAATTCATCTCCTGCCGGAGAACATGGAGCCCGGTCTCGAGACTATGGGTTATTTCGTCAATCCCAATATCGATTACACGCCCGACGAAAAAGGACGCATGAACACTTTTTCGAGCTATCCGTATGCCGCAATCGTGGCCGTCGTTGACGTGGACGTGGAAACCGGGTTCATAAAAATCATCAGGTACTGCACGGTGCATGACTGCGGCAACATGATCAATCCACAGATCGTCGATACGCAACAGCAAGGCTCCATCATGCAAGGCATCGGCGCCGCGCTCTACGAAGAGCTCCGCTACGACGAAGAGGGGCAGCTCTTGACCTCGACGTTGATGGACTACCGTCTTCCCTCTGTGGAAGAGGTGCCGGAGATCGCCCTGGAGCACATCATTACGCCCAACCCCTTCACTCCTCTAGGCGCGAAAGGAGCAGGGGAGACGGGAATGTTAGGTCCACCCCCGGCACTGTGCAATGCGGTAGAAGACGCGTTGAGCCCGCTCGGCGTGAAAATTCGCGAGACGCCGCTCACTCCGGAGCGAATCTTGGACCTGATTGAGAAAGCAAAATCAAAGTCTGCTCATGCTTAAAACAATTTCTCTGAACGTTAATGGAAACCCATGCTCGGGAGAGGTGGAGCCGCGAACCTTGCTAGCTCATTTTCTTCGCGACACGTTGAGACTCACCGGCACACATTTAGGGTGCGTTGTCGGCCGATGCGGAGCGTGCACGGTGCTTTGGAACGGCACTCCAGTGAAATCCTGCATGGTGTTTGCCGTTCAAGCGGCGGGAGATGAAATCATTACCGTCGAAGGATTGGTACAGGATAAGAGACTGCATCCGCTGCAGGAAGGATTCTGGAAGAACGATGCAGTCGAGTGCGGTTACTGCACGCCGGGAATGCTCATGTCTGCATATGGTCTGCTTACAAAGGTCAGCAATCCAACCGAGGAGCAGATCAAAAAGGCGATCTCGGGCAACCTATGTCGCTGCACCGGGTATCGAAACATTGTGACGGCCATCAAAGAGACAGCAGCCAACTTCCCAGGATAAAGGAACATCTATGGTCAGCATCCTAAAAGATATTCCGATCGAGAACATCAAGATCGTCCCGTGCCGCGTCAACGGTCCGAGAGGAATCGTCAAATCTTTTTTGGTCTCCGGCGACGATCGGCTCATCCTGGTGGATACGGGATTCTCGGACGCCGACGCCGATATCATCATGAATGCCATCAAAGACATGGACCACAGGCATGAGGATCTCAAGTTATGTATCCTCACCCACCGTCACGGAGATCACACCGGAGGGCTGAAGAAGCTCAAGAAAACGCTCAAGTTCCAGGTCATGGCGCATGAGCTGGATATGCCGGCGATACAAAAGACTACAGGCTATGATGTCGAACATGTCGTTAGAGGAGGAGAGCGCTTGCCGGACTGCGGCGGTATTAACGTGCTGCATACGCCGGGACACACCGCGGGACATATAAGCCTGCACCTCCCTCGTATCAAAACGCTGATTGCCGGCGACGCGATCGTCAGCGCGGGCGAGCATCTCGTGGTTTCGCCGGCTTATCTTTCTTCCGATCCAGAGACAGCGAACCAATCGGTGAGGCGGCTGATCGAAATGAATCTCGACTTGGAACGGCTCCTGGTCGGGCATGGCGATGACGTCTATGAAGGAGCCAAAAGTAATCTCTCGCGCATCTTTGCCGGGCCGAGGGAGTGATTCATTGGCCACCTTGGTGGGGAAAGGCAAATGGTGAATGTAGCTCTGAGCGTAACGCTCAAAACCGCTGCCGGTGTCATTCTGAGCGGAGCGAAGAATCTAAATGACATCAGGCCACAGTCTGTTAAGGGAGAGGATTTTAGTGATCGCACTGAAAAGCACACTCACAAATCTTTCGGCTTTTTAGGCGGTGTCGGGCTGGCCGTCGCATTCTTCATATTCGGAACAAGTCAGCCGCTTAACGCTCAGTCTCTTAAAAAAATCCGCATCGCTTCGAAATCGGCCGGTGAGTCGCTGGTTCCTTATCTGATTCCGCAGAGACTGGGTTTCTACCGCGAAGAAGGTCTGGATGTCGATGTGATCGTGACTCGCGGCACCGTGACGACTCAGGTGGTCGTGAGCGGAGCGGTGGACTACGGTAACGGGGGCTCCATTCCGGCAATCTTTGGGGGCGCGCGTCTCAAGATTCTTCAAGTGAGCACAGACAAGCCGTCCCAGTACCTGGTGGTTTCGCCAAAAATCACCCATGTCAAACAACTCAGCGGCAAAACCGTGGCGATTTCCGATGCGTCTGGCAACTCGACTTTACTGTTTCGCGAGCTTTTGAGTAAGAACGGCGTTCCGGTTGATACCGTACAGATGCGTGCTCTCGGCGAACCGTCGGTTCGCTTGGGGGCGCTGTTGGCCGGTGCGGTGGACGCGACAATGATTACGATCGGCAACGCCAGGCAGGCGCAAGCGAAGGGCTTTCGGATTCTGCTCTACAGCGGCGACTACGTGTCGGCACTAAGCGCTAATCTTGAGACCGGCGATGACAAGATCCAGAACGCGCCGGATGAAGTTTACAAAATCGTGAAAGCGACTCTCAAGGGGCAAATCTTCTATCATCGGAATCCGAACGAGAGCGCGAAGTTCGTTATGGAGGCGCTGCGTCTCACGGATTTCAATGAAGCCAAAGAGATCTGGCGCGAGCGTGATAAGCAAGCTTCCGACATTGCGAAAATCGGGCGCGCCACAGAAGAAGCGATGACGACCAACATCGAGCGCGTGCGCGAGCAGATGCGCGCGGTGGGCGCAACCGGCAGGATCAAGGGCGCGATCACCTTGGATCAGGTCTACGATTTTTCTTTCGTTAAAAAGGCTTACGAAGAAATCCGCTCGAGCAAATGGGATCCGATGCGCTATGAGTACAGCAAGAGGCAGATGTAAGAATGTATCCGGCATCTTTCGAGTATGTGGCGCCAAATAGAATCGAGGAAGCTGTCCAGCTTCTCGAACGACACGGGGAAGACGCAAAACTCTTGGCCGGCGGCCAGAGTTTGGTGCCGATGATGAAGCTGCGCCTAGCGCGGCCGAAATATTTGATCGACATCAATCGCATTCCAAACTTGAGTCGCATTACGGAAGAGAGCGGTTACATCCGCTGCGGCGCCATGACTCGCCATGTGCAGATCGAGGAGTCTCCATTGATCAAGGAAACAATTCCCATGCTGTGCGAGGCGGCCGGCAAAATCGGCGACGCCCAGGTGCGCAACCGGGGCACTTTAGGCGGTGGCCTCGTCGAAGCCGATCCGTCCGGAGATTTGGGACCGGTGGCTTTGGCGCTCGATGCCCAAATGAAGTGCGTGGGGCCCAAGGGGGAAAGATTGATCGCGGCGACGGACTTTTTCACGTTTGCTTATACGACCGCGTTG
>VBKE01000334.1:0-12220 GCA_005879605.1 Deltaproteobacteria bacterium | reverse complement strand
TCAAACTGGAGCGCGTCGCAGGTGATTTCGCCATTGCGAGCGCCGCCGTTCAGATCGAACTTGACAAAAATGGCATCTGTCGCGTCGCCGGCATCGGCGTGACCGGAGCAGGAGTGGTCGCGCAAAAAGCGTTGCCGGTCGAAAATCTTCTTCAAGGCAAGAAAATTACCTCGGAGCTGATCGAAGAGGCCGGGCGAATTATTCAACAAGGAGCCGAGCCGGTGGAAGACACGCGCGGCTCGGCGGCCTACAAGAAGAAAGCTCTCGGTGCCGTCCTCAAGCGGGCGTTGAGAGAAGCGTTGCAGCGTTCACGATCTTGATTTTTTTTTAAATCGACCATTGTCGGAGTTCAATTTCTTGAAGTTCGGGAACTTCTCAGCCGCGCGCCGAAATTTTACTATCGGGTGAAAAGAAACTCAGCCCACCCATTCCTCACAAGTGAGGCGCGATCACCCAGGAAGTATTGACTCCCTGCGGTGAGTGGCGTTTTAATAAAATGTGAGAGGCGCGGGGATCCATGGCTGCCAAGCGTATCGAATTGCGGGCCGGAGATGTATTATGGGGAACCTTATGCGTGGATCAAAACGGTGTGAAGAGTTTGGATCTGGCTTCCGAACTGACAGAACCCCAGATTGATTCATATAGCGGAGGACTAGCCCCCTATAATAGCGACGGCGAACCGCTACAAATTCAGCAAGCAGTTGAATACGTCTATCTCAACGACCGCCACGGGAATACCCACCTCAGGCTTCGCATGAATAGCAACGGCGAAATCGTCGATGTCCAGCACCCGTTAGTAAGCCTCATGATACTTCTATCCGGCCCCGGCAATGTCGGGAGTAGTTCTATACAGCCAGGCTCACTTCTTTTCCGCTTCCGCTGGAAATAAGCCGGTGGATCAAAAACTTCCGCCAAGCTCCCGGCGGATAAGTCGCCCTCGCTCTTGTGCCCAGCCGCTGAAAGCCATCCCGTCCCGTAAATTCAGACGCAGCGGGTCTCCCCAGCTCGCTGCGCTTCACGTGCCCTGCTCCACTCAGCTGCGACCATGTTCCGGTTCATAGAACGCGCACTGCGTCACGCTCCACTGCCCGACGGAAAGTTGAGCCGCTTCGCTTTCGGCTCTCCCATTCGTCTTGAGTGTAGACAAGAATAGACGGCAAAACGTCCGTCGTCGCGGCCAGCAAGTAACCGATGCGGCGCAGCTCTCTCTTAAGCGCGCCGGCCTCGTTCTTGACGATCAAAAGCACGTCGAGGTCGCTTTCGGCGTGCGCCTGGCCGCGGGCTTTTGATCCATAGATGAGCATTTCTTGAACCGTTCCAGGATGCTTTTTATCCAGAGCCTTTCGATAGGCGTCAAGCCACGCCTGTTCTTCCTTAGTGAGTTCGAGCATGTGCTACCTATCACTTGTAACAGTTTGTTCCCACCTGTTGCGCTCGACTGTTTCATCTCCTCGCCGTCCAGCGGAATTAGCTCCATGTGTCCAGGCGCAGGCGGAGCCTTCGGAAGTTTCCGACGTCCTTGCCCATTCGCAACGCGACAATACAGCGTTAGGACCTTCCGGAGCTATTCGCGCGACGACCTGCTCCAGAGCGATCGCAAACTCGTCCGGGTTGAACGATCTTCCTTCCCGTACTTCTTTCCGTGGCGTCGTGACTTTATACCAGGGGTCCATACCCAAATAATCCTTTTTTTCACCACCGAGACGCGGAGCACATATATAGATTTGTCTGAGTTTGTTGCTCTCGCCGTCGCCTCTATCCAACTTAACTGTTTCCTGTTCCTCGCTTCGTCGTATCGACAATTCGCCCGTCAGAGAGTATCAGCTGAATTTCGCCGTCGGGTGTGAACGATTGCGCCACAACTTCTGCCCCTGGCCCGCGTAAAGCGTCGCAGATACGTGTGTGCAACTCGACAAATGTGATGGAGGCGTACTCCCGACCGGAAAGGACGAGTAATGGATTCGCGTACTCTTGCCCGGAACGAGCGGTACCCTTCTTTGTCTCCTCAGTGATAATCACAACGGCGCGCATGAACTCGCTATCGCCGTTCGGGTTCACCTCTACTGCGGAAGGCAGAAATTCCGCGTATGGGTCGCCGTCCTCGTAGCCAAACCCTGGGGTCGGTGTACCCACGTGCGCGGGAACCCCTTGGGCAGTGACTCTGATCCACTCGCATCCGATGTATTCATCGCCATATCGTGGAAATTGGAGCCACCAGAGTGTAGCGTAAATGCTCATTGCCGTCGATCTTCAAATATCCGAAGGCTTGTAAACAATAAGTTCAGAGATGTGGTCAAAATCGTTGTCGCGTGTTGCCAGACTGTCGATCCCAAACTCTTCCATGGCAGCGACGATCAGAGAGTCATTCGTAAGTAGCCCGTGGCGCACTCGGATAGTTTGAGCAACGTGCAGCCGAGCTTCGTCCGTTGTGAGCACGAGGATATTCAGACCAAAGATCGCTGATGTTTGCGTCCAGTATTCCGTCAGTTTAGCGACTTCGCGCCACTTACCTCGTAAGTCTCTGACGCGCTCTCTCTTAATGACGCCTTTGCCAACACCCTCGGCAAGCATCATTCTGTGGGTGACTTCGTTGACCACGTCAAGGGTCGTGATCCCGAGAACTTGTTCGGTGGCGCAACGACCGAGCAGCCCTTGACACTCGTTAGAATGACCAAGAAAGGCGTAAACGAAAATATTTGCGTCCAGGAAAAGGCGAGTACCGGCTGGAAGATTTTCGATCCGCTCCACCGGCATGACTACAAATCTTCGATCTCAACGTCCTGAGCAATCCACTTGACCGTTTCTCGATCCAATTTAAAAGTCGGACCGGGTCGGCTTAAGATCTCCAGAGCTTTCGCAATGCGTTGTTTGCGGCCCTTGGCCGTGAAATGCTTAGCCTTGAGTTCGGCCAACTTGTCTTTAGGCGTGTCTTTATGTGCACGTTTAGCCATAGCAATTATCCTATTTCATTCGAAGAATCGCTTCAAATTGACAGGCGCTTCACCTGCCTTAGGCTAATCCGGTTTCACCATAGAGCCGCCGATCGCTCAGAGCATTTTTCATAACTCTACCCTCTCGGCGTCCTCCCCCGCCTCGGCGGTGAATCTATCTTGGGACTGCCAAAAGCATAGCGTCTAATAGCCGCTTCTCTTCGCTCTGCTTAGGATACAACGCCGACAACGCGTTCGCCAACTGCAATTGGGCTGGTTGTGTTTCTGCCGGCAATTAACTGCATGCTCTGGGCTATGACGTCCCCGCCTGTGTATTTGACCAGGAGATGGATATGTTGGATGTGACCATATGATTGAGGACCGAAAGGCCCTAACGTTTCTTGGCCTCGAAAACCCAGCGCACGTAAGAGCGCCAGTCACACATTTCGAGACGATTTGAACTGAGCGAAGCGGTTGAACGACTTGAACGATTGGAACTGGCTTCTCTTGTGAAAGCGGGTTAAACGTTTTGAACGGAGCGCAGCGGTTTAGATTCCGCTCATGGTGAGCTTCGTCGAGCCACCGGAACCACTGGAACCGCCGTGCACTTATATAAACGGAGCGCGGCCTTTGAATGACCGCTCATGGTGAGCTTAGTCGAACCATTGGAACTAGCTTCGTAGCTACCCCGTCCCGCGGACCTATTCGGAAAGCTTTAGTTCCTTTAGGGCCTGCAACGCCACCGCCGCCGTGACCGGCTCAAGTTGAAATTCGCCTTTAATGTCTGCGAAGACCAGGGCCACACCGATGGGACCCATCAAGGGATAGAGCATACGCTCGGCTCTGTAAGAGGCCCGGATGTAGTAGGTTTCTCCGCCAACCACAGTCATACTCATTACGAATTTCCCTATCGACATACCCCGGACCCACGCAGAAATCCGGTGATCGCCCGGAGAGGTCTCGACCACTATAAATCCTTTGTGGGCCAGCGTGCCCATGATCGAATCATCGATGCCGAGGGTGACCGACCGGAAGTCCGCATCAGACTCCCGGTAAAAAATGATTCTGCTCTTGTCGTCCGCGATCGGTTGCGTGGCAAACGGAGTATCCTGGAATCTGGCGCCGGATGCCGAGCAGCCGGCTAAACAGAGTGTGAGAGCAATGATTCCACAGAGGGGGTTCAACTTGATCATCCTCGCGAGATGGCCAACGATCATGTCCTAACTTTGCGATTCGGAGGAAGAAAGACATTATCACGCCGGACAACTGATTTCGATCTTCGACATTTCGAGAATTCTCGACTTCTTCCCATGCCGTCGTCGGATCCGCGGCCGTTTTGACAAGCCGGAAAAATTTTTGCCGTGATCCTTTAACTCACGCGGTTGTTTTTAGCGGAATGCCAAATCTTTATATCGCGAATTTTTCAAAACCCATGACAGAGCCGCACAGCTCCAGCCATCAATGCAAGAAAGTAGACCTGACCCTCTGCACTGACCCCGCCGCACGCGATCATGCGTGAGCACGACCTTCTCGTGGCTAACGGATGAAAGAAATAGCGATGAACTCGTGTTCGTGATAGGCGCTGTGCGGCCACGCATGGAGTAGACAAAAAGCGGAACTTGCACGTTTTGATAATTCTCAAAACGTCAAAATGAGAGGCGTTCTTTGGGGTCTCTCACAACAACTCCGCCTCTTTCAGGACGCGATCGCGGATGCGCGGCTTAAGACCGTGCTCGATCACAACGTCTACTTCCCGGCCAAGCAAATCACGAAGGCGGCTTGGGAGCATTGTTGAGGTACAATTCACAATTTCAATGTTGAATTGGTGATTCGCAAAATTTTCAAAATTAAAACACGAATTTACCTTGACCCTCGACACGAGTCGACCAAAGCAAGTTAGCCCGTCACTTCGACAGTTGCGTAAAAGTCCACTTCTCGCGGTGTGCGTTTTGGAGTAATGGAACGATGTCTCGGTAATGGTGGTCTTATGCCATCTTCTCGCATACCTCGAAGATGCAATGCGATAGCTTTTTCAATTCGCCGAAGGGTAATGTCGATGCTTTTTCCGGTCGCTACACACCCGGGAAGATCGGGCACTGAGGCTCCCCAATCACTCGTAGGATCTTTATTAATTCGGACCAGATATTGTAATCTTTTCATCGCCTCACTCCTTTTAGTCCAGGTTGTCGCAGTAGTGACGCTAAGGTGCCCTTCGGCATGTCCTCACCTGGATGCCCGCTGACCGTTACGCGACCAGGTTTTGTCGGATGCTTGAACTGTCGGTGACTTCCTGCAGTTACTGCCGATCTACTATATCACTGGAAAAAAAATCAGTCCCAGCGGCGTCACGCATTACCAAGTCAAAGAGATTTTGGCAGCCTACAGCAAAGCCCGTAGAGGCGATCAGCAGGCATCGGATGCCACGCTAAACATTCTGAAGAGTGAAGGACTAATGGTTTGTATTGGCAGTCAACTGTAAGTAAAAATCGCTCGACGCTCGCAGCCGGTGCTTTTACAGATTTCCAATTTTGCGATAAGTCAACTGAATTCTTTGCTACACGAAATGGCACGTACCTTGCTGCATCCCTAAGGGAGGATTTGGACTGGCTTTATTGGGAATTGAGAACCTGGCTGCACGTGTGGTGGACAGTGTACTGGTTCTGCCTGAAGTGGACTTTGGTCGGTTTCGCGATATTCTGGCTTAAGAATCGCTGGCTCAGAAGTCTTTCATCATCATCTTAGCCTTAATCGTAGGAGCGAACTACGCAAACCGTTAGTGGACGAATTCGTCAACGGGCCGCTCCCGCAACTTATTTGCTGTTACTGGCGATCGCTATTTCGTTAGGGGCCTGCCAGAAAAGAGAGGCTCCTCGGACACCCCCTACATCACCGCCCCCACCGAAAACATCCGCTGCCGAGCCTCGAACTCCGCCCCCGCTGGCGTCCTACGCCGACGTCGTGGAGCGCGCTGCCCCGGGAGTTGTGACGATCCGCACTGAGCGGCGCGTCCGGCCACCGCGACAATATCCGTTTTCCGAGGATCCACTGTTGCGTGACTTTTTCGGAGGAGCCTTTGGAGGAGCGCCGGCTCCCCGACAAAAAATGCTGATGGCCCTGGGCTCGGGCGTTATCGTGCAGCGGGACGGGACCATCTTGACCAATTACCATGTCATCGACGGCGCCGAACAAATCCAAGTCGAGTTGACCAATCACCGGGTATTCAAGGCCAACGTCGTCGGTTCGGATCCACCGAGCGATTTGGCCGTGCTCAAGATCGATGCCAAAGATCTCGATGCTCTGAGCCTCGGCAATTCGGATCAAGTCCGTGTCGGCGATATTGCGCTCGCCATCGGCAATCCGCTCGGCCTCGGCCAAACGGTCACGGCGGGAATCATCAGCGCCAAGGGACGCGCCACCGGGCTCAGCGACGGCAGCTTCGAAGATTTTTTGCAGACCGATGCGCCTATCAACCAAGGTAATTCGGGCGGCGCGCTGATCAATACACGGGGCGAGCTTATCGGCATCAATTCGCAGATTCTTTCAACTTCGGGCGGAAATATCGGCATCGGCTTCGCCATACCATCGAATATGGCGCAAAACGTCCTCGATCAAATACTCGAGGGCGGCAAAGTGCACCGCGGCCAGCTCGGCGTGTCGATCCAACCCATGACTCCCGAGTTAGCGTCGAAGTTCGGTCTTTCGGACGTTCAGGGGGTGCTGGTTAATTCAGTAATACCCAACGGGCCGGCGGCGAAAGCGGGACTTCGCCAAGGCGACGTAATCGTCGATTTCAACGGAGCAGCGGTAACGGACGGAAATACTTTGCGGAATCATGTGGCAAGCACGGCGCCGGGAACCAAAGTTAATCTGGGAATTTTTCGAGATCACCAAAAACAGCAAATTCAGGCGACACTCGGCGAATATCAGCCGAAAGCGTAAGTATCTTTCCCACGGCGCGCCAACGGCGTGCCGTTATTCCAGACAGCCCGGTTAGGCATCGCTCCTCCCAACACAGTCAAAGTCCTATAGTCGCAACACTCGCCGCCTCATCGTCTCAGATTCGGCTCATAAGAGACACAACTTCTCTCCTGGAATTCGTGGCACATGCTTTGCGGAACGTTCAGAATGAGTAGCAAAACGTAAAAAAAGGAGGCAGATGCTTATGTTTAAAGCCGCAGAAGTAGCAAAAGTTCTGGTTTTCTCTTTCTCCCTTCTCTTTCCTGCTGGATCGGCATTAGCCGCCGAGACAAAAAGCGAAAAACTTTCCAGCAGCGACGCCAATTTTATCAAGGAGGCCGCTCAAGGCGGCATGATGGAAGTCCAGCTAGGCAAGTTCGCCAGCGAAAAAGCTTCCAACGACCAGGTCAAGGAATTCGGTCGGCGCATGGAGCAAGATCACAGCAAAGCTAACGACGAGTTGAAGAAGCTGGCTTCGGACAAAGGCGTAAATTTGCAGAACGAGCTGGATAAGATGCACAAATCGGCCGTCGATCGGCTGACAAAACTTTCAGGCGCTGAGTTTGACCGGCAATATATGCAGGCTATGGTGAAGGATCACAAGGAGGATGTGAGCAAATTCCAGCGTGAGTCGGACAAAGCCAAGGACCTTGACGTAAAGAAGTTTGCCAGCCAGACTTTACCGACCCTGAAGCAGCATCTGCAACTCGCTGAAAGCGCCGATAAGAACGTAAAAGGATCAAAGAGCAGCAGCAAGAGTACCGGAACTAGCAGTGAAAAGAGCAGTGACAGCACTAACAAATCCAGCAGCGAAAAATCCAGCAGCCGGTAAATTCTTGTGCAGGAAGCCGCGCGCTTCGAGGAGATCGATGATTCCGGAGAATCTCGAGGTGCAAAGGCTCGCTTGGGAGCGCGATGACCGTTCAAAAAATGAACCGGCTAAGAGGTCCCGCCTGCCACGATCCCCGATCGAGAGCCCTACGGCGGGACGGAAGACATCAACTTTACCAACGAGGAAGGCGTGACATACGAGGCTCCGGAAAATCCGCCGCCGCACAGAAAGGACTAAAAGCGGCACATGAAAGGCTTCCGGGTCGTGATTTCAAGGTGACGAACCGTGTGCTGATCGGGACGATTCCCGAAGTAAGGAGATCCCATGATGGATGATTCGCGATCGAACATTCCTGTTCCCGTTAAGCTTATCTTCCTCGGCACGGCCGCCGCGGCATGGGCTTACGCGGTCCGACAGAAGCGTCGCATGGAGTTTGCCGGCAAGGTCGTGGTGATCTCTGGAGCATCTCGCGGTCTCGGCCTGGAGCTGGCGCGCGGGTTCGCTAGGGAAAAAGCGAACATCGCTCTTCTGGCTCGCGACCAGGAGCGCTTGACGGAGAGCGCCGTAGAACTCACAAACTACGGGATACGAGTATTAGCGCTGCCTTGCGACGTGAGCCGGCAAGAGCAAGTCCGAAGCAGCGTAGCTGCGATTGTTCGCGAATTCGGAGCCATTGATGTTCTGATCAACAACGCCGGCACGATTCAAGTCGGACCTTCGGAGCATATGGATCTCGAAGACTACGCTCGGGCGATGGCGGTCCATTTTTGGGGCCCGCTTTATCTCATGCAGGAAGTTATTCCGCAGATGAAAAGTCAGCGCCACGGCCGGATTGTCAATATCGCGTCCATCGGCGGTAAAGTGGCGGTGCCGCATCTGCTGCCTTACGTCGCGAGCAAGTTCGCTCTCGTCGGCCTTTCCCAGGGAATGCGTACGGAGCTGGCAAAGGATGGGATTCACGTCACCACGGTCTCGCCCGGATTGATGCGAACCGGTTCGCACTTCAACGCTTTTTTCAAAGGCAAACAGAAAATGGAATTTGCGCTCTTCAGCATGGCCAATGCCTCTCCCCTTCTCTCCACCAGCTCGGCACATGCCGCCAAAGCAATTATCGAGGCTTGCCGCTATGGCAAATCGCAGCTCGTCATTACGCCTCAAGCGCGCTTGCTGCGTCTCGTCAATAGCTTATTTCCGTCCTTGGTGGCGGAGACGATGAGTTTGGTCTGTCGGCTGCTGCCGGGGGCACGCCATGGACAAGGAGACATCCCGAGACGTGGTTGGGAAAGCCAATCCGTGGTGGCCCCTTCCCTGCTCACAGAGCGCGCTGACCGCGCCGCTGCGCGCAACCGAGAGCAGCTTCAATAAAGTTAAACGGACTTTTTGCCGGCGGGCAAAGAGCAACTGGAAACTGGAACGCGGCAAATCCAAACTGCGGGCGCCGCTCGCTAAAACAGGTCGCGCAGGGCGCGACGGGCCGCGAAGTAACCACACATTCCATGGACGCCGCCGCCCGGCGGGGTTGAGGCCGAGCAGAGGTACAAACCCTTGTGGGAAGTTGAGTAGAGCCGGCAGGTCGGTCGTAAGAAAAGCTGTGCGAGGTTCGCCGCCCCTCCATTGATGTCGCCGCCGACGAGATTGGCGTTGCGTCGTTCGAGCTCCGCTGGCGCTGCAATTCGGCGCGCGATAATGGTTTCACGAAAACCCGGCGCGAATCGTTCGATTTGCGCCTCGATTCGATCCGTCATGTCGAATGCGGATCGGTTCGGCACGTGGCAATAGACCCAAAGCGTGTGTTGATTTGCCGGCGCTCGCGAAGGGTCGAATAGGGAGGGCTGCACCACAAGCGCGAAAGGTTTCTCCGCGTGCTCTCCCCGCCAGGCGGCAAGCTCGGACGCGGCGATTTCTCGGAGCTCTCCGCCGACATGAACCGTGGCGGCGCGCGTGCACTCCTGAGCCTTCCACGGTACCGGTGCCGATAGCGCATAATCGATCTTGAAGGCGCCCATGCCGTAACGATAGCGAGCCAGTTTCCCGCGGTAGCGCGGTGACAGTCGCGCGCCGGCAATCTTCAACAATTGGCATGGCGTCAAATCGCAAAGAATCACTCGAGACGAGGGAAGTTGATCGAGACTGCCGACTCGTTCATTGGGAAATATCTCGCCGCCCAAAGAGCGTAGATAAGACGCCAATGCATTGGCCAAGCTCTGCGCTCCTCCTTTAGCGATGGGCCAGCCCACCGCATGCCCCGTGATGCCCAAGACGAGGCCGAAAGCGGCCGAGCCCCATTTTTCCAGAGGGAGCATCGAGTGCGCGGCCAAGCCGGCGAAGAGAGCGCGCGCACGCGCGCCCCGAAAACGGCTTTCGGCCAGGCGGCGAGCCGGCTGAATCGCCAGCAATCCGAACCGGGTGAAATTCCACGGATGGCGCGGGAGCCGCGGCGGACCGAGCAGATCCGCGTCCAATCCGTCCCAGTTTGCAATCAGCGGCGACATCAGCTTCCGATACGCATCTCGGTCGGAGCCGAGGGCTGAAGCCGTCTCGGCGATCGATCGTTCCAATGTAACTGCCGTCCCGTCATCGAGCGGATGAGCCAGCGCCGCCGGGGGCTGGACCCATTCAAGACCATGCTGGGCCAAAGGTAGCGAGCGGAAAAACGGCGAGCCTATTGCCAGGGGATAAACCGCCGAGCAGATGTCATGAACAAAGCCGGGCAATGTGAGATCAGCCGAACGAACGCTTCCACCGATATTTTCCTCGGCTTCAAATACCGCCACCGAACGGCCGTTTTGAGCCATCGTGATGGCTGCGGCCAAACCGTTCGGACCCGAGCCGACAATGACCGAGTCATAGGCGTAAGATTCAACCACCGGCCCAAACGATAGAGGCGACCCGTTCGGAACTCAAGGGGCTCGTGGAACCCGTGATAGAACCTGGAGCGAGAACAACAACGAAACGACGATCAAGTAATCATGATCGCCGCTCTTGACGTCTCTTTCTGCGCTCATTGATGAAATCGCGGAGAAAATCCGCAACGAGCAGGCCGACGACGTTGGCCGCGGATGAACTGGTATTTCGGGCCACCTCCCGGACGATCGAAGGTCTTGGCGGGATTCCGTTGCGACGGGCGGCAGAATTGACCAGCCGTGCTTTCATATAACGACCCACCAGGCATCCCAGCGCAACCGTGATCCCCAGCGTCGGCCAAGGGCGGGTCTTCACATGATAGACGGGATTCAACGTGGTGTTTTTTGCCGTTTCCACCTTATTTGTGAGACGATCGATTTTTTCCCCGAGCGCGGCCCGAGTCAGTTCGATGTCGCGTCTTACCTCTTGTAATTTATCGTCCATAGGACCTCCTTCCCAGTGTAGCAGGTCAGGTGAAAAACTCTGGTTGGCAGGCTGCTCAAAACCTCCCTCGGCTTCGCTCGGGACAGACGGAGGCGTACTTAGCATTGCATCGCTAGCCTATAAGGCTTTTTCAGCAGTCTGCTGGCGACCGGCTGCCCGCTCGGCGATATAGCGCACGTCCTGTTTCGTGCTGCGCACCGATTGTTCGGGGAACGGTTTCACCCTGCTGGCCTTCTGTGTCCCGGCCCACAGGACCATCGCCCCCGCGATGCAATACACTAGAGCAACTATTCCGAGACTCGCCCAGATCGGCAGCGGCGTGTAAGTCGCCAAGATCGAAACGAACATGAGAGAGAGCAGAATGAAGCCGACGGCCAAAATAAAGCCACCGATAGCCAGCGATACGCCTGATCTCAGAGCTTTTGTGACTTCCTGTTTGACCTCGAGCTTTGCTGCGGTTAGCTCTTTAGAAAAGAGGCCGAGCGTATCTTGAAGAATGCCACGGATTAACCGAATGATCGTTTCTTCCTCATGAGGCTGCAGTGAAGTTTCCATATCTCCCTTACCTCCTCGGAATGGCCAAACAGTCGTGCAACATCGGTGCCATAAATGAATATTCGCGCGGCGCGAGTCTTGGAATGGGCTTGTCTTCCATGCGCCGTCTGTCTCTACAGACAAACGGTAGAATTTTTAAGACGGTCTGTTTTAGACGATGAAGTTTCCCAATTTCGAAACGCAAAAAAAACGATCTTTTTGATTGCGCTCCGTTACCCATTTCCGGCTTCATCTATTGGCACACTATCTGCCCCAATACAAGATAGGAGGTGCGCCGGACAGTAGACCGTACTCGCTTCCGGGCACGAGAGATGGTCGAGAGCCACGAGGGCGCCATGGCATGGCGTACCGGCGTGAAAAAAATTCAAAATCCATCAACAAATTAGGTAAGACAATGGCAAGACGCGCACCAAAACACAGAGTGGAAGAGAAACCGCAAGGCCAAAGGAAACATCCCGATCGCTGGGAAGATGATCTAAACCCAGACCGGTTACAAGGACAGAGTATCGGGCCGTCATCTGCAGAAGATTCGAACGCCCGCACGGCGGCTCAGATCAAAGAGGTAACGGAGCTGCTGCCGAATTTTCGCAATGATGAA